>JAGTAM010000280.1 GCA_023422485.1 Pseudomonadota bacterium
GCTGATCGGACTGGCCGCCAAGAACGCGATCCTGATCGTGGAATTCGCCCACGACATCGAGAAGAGCGAGCACAAGGGGCCGGTGGACGCCGCCGTCCAGGCCTGCCGCCTGCGCCTGCGCCCGATCCTGATGACGGCCTTCGCCTTCATCCTCGGCGTGCTCCCGCTCGTCATCGCCACGGGTCCCGGCGCCGAGATGCGCCAAGCGCTCGGCACCGCGGTGTTCTTCGGCATGATCGGCGCGACCTTCTTCGGCCTGTTCCTGACGCCGGTCTTCTACGTGGTGATCCGCAAGGCGGTGATCTGGATCGGCCGCAAGCGCGGCAAGGATCCGCACGGCAAGGATACACGCGGCGAGCCGAACGGAGCCCCGGCCCACGGCTGAGGCACGACGCGGCAGAACGCACGGCAGGGGATGAGAACGCGGCCGGGAGCACTAGCTTCCGGCCGTTCTCGTTTTTGAAGGTTTGCCCGTGCCCGGTTATCTGCCCTTCGCGGGCGCCCTGAAGCTGCCCGCCTACACCTGCGACAATTGCGGCTTCTGGCAGCGCCATTTCGCGGCGCCGCCGAGTTGCCCGATGTGTCTCGACGCCCGCCACGTCGTGCCGCAGGACGGCTGGCGCTTCCGCACCGCGCGCGAGGCGCAAGAGGCCTTTCCCTGCCACTGGGAGGAGTTGGAGCCCGGCGTCTGGCGCTTCTGGAACGAGCCGGTCTCCGGCATCGGCCCGAGCGCCTACCTGATCCGGACCGAGAACGGGAATATGGGCTTCGAGGGCTGCCCGGTCTTCAGCGAGGCGGCCCTCGACCAGATCGAGCGGCTGGGCGGCATGCAGGTGCTCTCGGCCTCCCACCCGCACTCTTACGGAGCGCTGGTGCAGCTCCAAGATCGCTTCGACCCGGAGCTGTGCCTGCCCGCGGCCGACTTCACCTGGAGCGCGGCGCTCCAGGTATCCTGGCCTTACGACGACTTCCTCGAGCCCCTGCCGGGCCTCGAACTGCACCGGACGGCGGGCCATTTCGACGGCCACGCGATCCTGTTCGATCGGGCCCGGAAAATCTGCTTCTGCGGCGACGCCCTCAAGTTCGAGCTCGACCCGAATGACTTCCGCAAGGCGCTGACGATCTCGGCGCACAAGGCTTTCGTGCGCGGCGTGCCGCTGACGGTGAGCGAGCTGCGCCGCTACCGCGACGTGTTCGAGCGCCTCGACTTCACCCAGACCTGGACCCCGTTCGAACCGGCGGCCAATGTCGGGCGGACGGAGGTTTTGGCCCTGATCGACGCCATGCTCAGCAGCCGGCCCCATGCCGCGCCGGTGCCGTTGGCGGATCTTGGCCGCGAACGGTGAGCCGCCTCGGCGGCCTCCGCTTCACACGAGGGGAAGGCGGTGGCCCGACACCGCCTTCGATCCTGCGGCACACCCTGACCCAGCGCGACGCAGCCTGAAATTAGCAAATGTTACATCTGCAGCCTGGCTATTCGCCACAACTCGAACCGATCACAGCGCAACAATGAAGAATTGTTTCCATACATAGGCTTTATGTTAATCATAAATTTACCGCCAAAACGAACATTTGCTGCAGGCGCGAATTCAAATAATTGGCAATCTAGCCAATGATTCGTCGCCACATGATGACAAATACTATTCTGCATATTTCAGATGATGCGGAGTAGGCGTGCCATGGGGGCTTTTCATGTTTGGCAAATCAAAACATAGTGAGGCACAGGCGAAGCTCGATGCACTCGATCGATCGCTCGCCACCATTGAGTTTGGGATGGACGGCACCATCGTGGATGCCAACCAGAACTTCCTGGCCGCCGTCGGCTACGGGCTCGATGAGATCAGGGGGAAGCATCACCGCCTCTTCGTCGAAGCCGCCTATGCCGAGAGCGCCGAATACCGTGTCTTCTGGGACACACTGCGCGCCGGGCAGTACGCGGCGGGCGAGTTCCTGCGCCTTGGCAAATCCGGCCGCAAGATCTGGCTGGAGGCGACCTACAACCCGGTGCTCGGGGCCAATGGTGCGCCGGAGCGGGTGGTGAAGTTCGCGACCGACATCACCGCCAAAAAGAACGAGACCAGCCGGCTCCTGACGATGATCGACGGCATGCCCGTCGCCGTCATGACCGCGGATCCGAAGGACGAGTTCAAGATCAACTATCTGAACCGGACCTCGGTGACGACGCTCTCCACGATCGAGGAGCACCTGCCGATCAAGGTTTCGGAGATGCTGGGACGCTCCTTCGATGTGTTCCATAAGAACCCGCATCATCAGCGGGCGATGCTGGCCGACAGCCGCCGCCTGCCGCACCGGGCCAAGATCAAGGTCGGCCCCGAAACCCTCGACCTGCGCGTCTCGGCGATCAACGGGCCGGAGGGCGAGTATGTCGGTCCGATGGTGACGTGGTCGGTGATCACGGCCCAGGTCCAGATGTCGGCCGATGTCTCGCAGGTCGTCGAGGCGGTGCGATCGGCCGTGGAGCGGATGGGGCACTCGGCGGAGGAATTGTCGCGCTCGGCCGAGGATGCCCGGCAGCGCGCCGCCTCCGTCGCCGCCGGCTCGGCGCAGATGACGGCCTCGATTCAAGAGATCTCGGGGCAGGTCGGCAGCGTCTCCGAGCGCGCCCAGCGGATCGCGGCGCAGGCCGAGACGACCGATCTCACGGTGCGCCAGCTCGCGGACAACGCCCGCAAGGTCGATGCGGTGGTGGCGATGATCCGTTCGATCGCCGACCAGACCAACCTGCTGGCGCTCAACGCCACCATCGAGGCGGCCCGCGCGGGAGCGGCCGGCCGCGGCTTCGCCGTGGTGGCCGCCGAGGTGAAGGCGCTGGCCGAGCAGACGGCTCGGGCGACCGGCGAGATCTCCGGCCAGATCGCCGCGATCCAGAGCGCGACCAGCGAGGCGGTCGAGGCCATCGGCACGATCACCGCGGCGGTCACGGACCTCTCGGGGCTGACGCTCGCCATGGCGAGCGCGGTCGAGGAGCAGGCGGCCTCGACGCACGAGATGTCCGGCAACATCGTCGGCGTCTCCTCGGCGGCGGACGCCACCGGCAGCCATGTTGACGCGGTCCGCTCCATCGCCGAGGATCTCTCGACGCATTCCGCCGGACTGGGCGCCAGCGTCGAGAAGTTCCTCAAGGCGAGCTGAGGAGGGGCGGGGATCGGGCCAATCGGGCATGGGGCCGATGTGCCGAAGGTCACGAGAAGCGACGGCGCCATGCAACCGGTGGGCGTCAGGAGGCTTATAGCCACTTCAGCCCTCCGGGCGATCCGAACCCGTCACGCGTCATGATCGACAGCACGCGCCTTCTTCCGCCGGACTCCGGCTCCTCGACCAACCCGATCCTGTTCGGCGTGTCGGAAGGTCTCGCCAAGCTTCTGCCTCTGCCGGAGGACGACACCTTCGCGTCTCTCCAGCCCGCGGCACTCGGAGAGGATCCGGCGCCCGGTCCGGCCCCAGCCGCTCCCGTGGTCGAGGCAGGGCCGACGGCCTGACGGGGAGGGCAGGGCCGCCCTGTTGCGGCCACGTTCATGGACAGACTGCGCCGCGACACGTTCCGCGGAGCCATTTCATCCCATGTCCTTCCTCCAGGGACTGCCGATCGCCGATCTGATCGCCCATTACGGCTATCTCGCCGTCTTCGTCGTCGTCGCGCTGGAGAGCGCGGGCGTGCCGATGCCGGGCGAGACCATCCTGATTTCCTCGGCGGTCTATGCCGGCAGCACCGGGAGCCTGAACGTCGTCCTCATCGTCGCCGCGGCAGCGACCGCCGCGATCCTCGGCGACAATGTCGGCTACTGGGTCGGGCGCCGCTGGGGCATGCCGCTGCTCTTGCGCTACGGCCACCTCATCGCCCTCGACCACGGACGGCTCAAGCTCGGGCAGTACCTGTTCCGCGAGCATGGCGGAAAGATCGTGTTCTTCGGTCGCTTCACGGCGATGCTGCGCGCCTATGCGGCGGTGCTGGCCGGGGTGAACCGCCTCGATGCCCGCCGCTTCATGCTGTTCAACGGACTCGGCGGCCTCGCCTGGGCCGGCATCATGGGCTTCGGCGCCTATGCCTGCGGCCGCTCGATCGAGCACATCGTCGGCCCGGTCGGCCTCGCGCTGCTGGCCTTCGTCGTCTTTGGCGGGGTTGCCCTGTGGCTGTTCATGAAGCGCCACGAGGAGCGGCTGCTGGTCAAGGCGGAAGCGGCGATTCCCGGTCCGCTGACTCATTAGGTCTTCGACGCGTGCCGCGCCGAGGTCTCCCGCATCCCCTCTCCCCGCTCGCGGAGAGAGGACGTCACAGACCGTGGCGTCGGTGAAGCGAAGCGGCAGCCGAAGGGCGTGGGAACGTGGCCGAGAAATCTTCTCCTGAGCCGCGCCCTCGCCGCCGCTTCGGCTTTGCCTCTGCGTCTGGCCTGCACGACAGGGTGCAGGCCAGCCTCCCAGCGCGAGTGGGAAGAGGGAAGAAGCCTTATCCGGCGACCGCCGCCTTGATCGCCGCCGCGACGCGCCTCACGCCGCCGGAGACATCACCGCCCTTGAGATGAACGCGCAGCGCCCGGCGCTTGCGCTCGGACAGCACGGCGAAATCACCCCGCGCCTGCGCCGCGATCACCGTCTTGAAACCGAGCTTGCGTCCAGGGATCGGCAGGTCGGCCGAGGGGTCGGCGGTGATCTGCAGGAACACGCCGGAGGCCGGACCGCCCTTGTAGGCCTGCCCCGTCGAGTGGAGGAAGCGCGGACCGAATTCCAGGCAGGTCGCGACCCGGCGCGCGTCGCGCAGGGCGAGACGGGCCTCCTGCAGGGTCGCGTGATGCGCCTCGTTGCGCTCCACGTAGGCGAGCACGGCGACGTAGTCGCATGGCTTCACCCGAGCGAGGTGCGCGGCCACGATCGCCTCGAAGCCTTCAGCCTGGCGCAGAGCTTCGGCATTGGCGGCGTCGGCGTAGAGAGCGACCGTCTCGTCTTCGAAGATCGGCGTCTCGGCCGGCAGCGCCCCGGTCTCCTCGGCCGCGGAAAACAGCTTCTTCGTCTCGATCTTGCTC
>JAGTAM010000313.1 GCA_023422485.1 Pseudomonadota bacterium
GGGAAAGCGTCGTCGGCGTGCGGCGTCCGCGACCGGGCGACGTGGTGCGGCGGGAGCGGCTGCTCGCGGGCCTGCCCTTCTCGCCCCGGCTCAAGGTGCGGATGCTGTCGGCCCGTCTCGACCGCGCCTGACGAAAACCGGTTCGATGTCCGGACGATCCGGGATCAGCCGACCCGGAACCACGCGGGCGCGGCGCGCATCAGCACCATCACCGCGGCCCCCGCGAGCGCGGCGCCGACGGTCATCTCGGCCGAATGCGCGTATCCCGCGCGTTCAAGGACCGTGGCGGCGGAAGCGATCGTCAGCGCGATGCCAGCGGGAACAAGGTGCGAGGCAGAGGCGTTCATATCTCTCGCTCTACACGATCTTGCTTGCATGGGGATGGCCCCGCCGCGTCCGGGCGGCGACAAAATCCCGCGAGCCTCGCGCATGGGCCCCGAACGCAAAAGGCCGCCCCGTTGCCGGAGCGGCCTCGACACATCCGCGAAGGGATGGAAGCGGGGCGCTTACTTGATCTTGGCTTCCTTGAACTCGACGTGCTTGCGCGCGACCGGGTCATACTTCTTCATGACCATCTTCTCGGTCTGCGTGCGGGAGTTCTTCTTCGTGACGTAGAAGTAGCCCGTATCGGCAGTCGAGACGAGGCGGATCTTGACGGTAACGGCCTTGGCCATGGCGGGGCGCTCCTAAAGCGGGTCGAGGGGCGATTCGCTGGTGGCGCGCCAGCGCGGGCGAAACGCAAAAGGCCGGGAAGCCCCGGCCGAATTCCGGCGCGGTCAATGCCCGATGGGGGCCATTTCGTCAAGCCGCACGAACGAAACGGCGCGGTCACTTGCTAAGTGGCTCCGTCTCGCACCGACATGACCGCATTCGGGCGGCGAAACCGTACGGTTGTCGTCCTGAAGCGCTGTGCGCCCATTGACGGCTGGGCCATGATCAAAAGGATGATCGCACCCGTCGAATCAGGCCAGAAATCACAACCGGTGACCGCTTCCTCCCTCGCAGGCCGGACGATCCGCGGTGCGCTTCTCGGCCTCTTCGGCCTCCTGTGCCTGGTCGGTCTCGGCATCGGTGCAATCTTGATCTACTGGGCAAGCGGCCTCGGCAGTCAGTCGATTAGCCCCGACCTGGCCTTCCATGTGACCTGCGAAGACCCGGACTCTACAAACATCGACAAGCAGGCCGAAGCATTTCTGCGTCAACGCGGATTCGTAGTTCTCGATAAGGTCGAGGCGGCCCGAAAACTGGGCCAGCCGGCTCTCCTATTGCGCGACATTCTTGCTGTCGATGCGCAGAGCCGCGAAGTGACGCTGATACAGATCCCGTTTGACAATCGCTTGATGTCTATGGGGCTACGAACCCCTCCGCCGACCCGGCACGACGTGGAGCTGGAAGAGGCGCTGCTCTCATTCGCAGAGTCCGTACCCGGCTGCCACGCGCATCAGGTGACACGCAACGATAACGGACCGGACCTGCGTTCCTTCCACGATGCGTTGATCAAGATGGATGCGCGCCTCTTACGGAAATTCGGGGGGCAATAAGCCATCGCGAGGGTCGCAATCCCCGATGAGCCGGCCCAACGGAAGCCTCTGACGAGGTCGAACCAATCACTGCGGTCTTAACCCGACCCGAGTCACGGACGCGGTAGGGGCGTCGGCACGGCGACACCGGCTACCGCGGCGGGTAGGTGTGCCCCTCGGCCGGGAAGTGGCCCGCCTGCACCTCGTCGGCGTAGGCGCGCACCGCCTCCTCGATATGGGTGCGCAGCGAGCCGAAACTCTTGACGAATTTCGGCGCCCGGTCGCTCAGGCCCAGCATGTCCTCGAGCACGAGGATCTGCCCGTCGCAGGCGGCGGTCGCGCCGATGCCGATGGTCGCCGCGCGGATCGCGGGGTCGGTGGCGATGGCCCGCGCCACCGGCTCGACGATGCCCTCCATGACGATGGAGAAGGCTCCCGCATCGCTGATCGCGCGGGCATCGGCCCGCAGCCGGTCCTCGTCGCCGGCCCCGTGGCCCTGCACCTTGAAGCCGCCCATCGTGTTCACCGATTGCGGGGTGAGGCCGATATGCCCCATCACCGGCACCCCCCGCTCGGTCAGGAAGGCGACCGTCTCGGCGAAGCGCGCGCCGCCCTCCAGCTTGACCGCGCCGGCGCCCGTCTCCTTGAGCACGCGGGCGGCGTTGAGGAAGGCCTGCTCGCGGCTTGCCTCGTAGGAGCCGAACGGCATGTCGACCACGACCAGGGCGCGCGAGGTCCCGCGCATCACCGCCTGGGCCTGGAGGATCATCATCTCCAGTGTCACGGGCAGGGTCGATTCCATGCCGTGCATGACCATGCCGAGGGAGTCACCCACCAGCACGAAGTCGCAATAGGCATCGACGATGCGGGCGGTGTGCGCGTGGTAGGCCGTGAGCGCGATGATCTTGCGCCCCTCGGCCTTGCGCTTGATCAGATCGACCGCCTGGAGACGACGGGTTTGAACGACCTGCGACATGGCTCGTGATCCGGAAGGCTGGCATTCCCGGGGTACCCGGCGGGCCGGGCACGGCGTGCGGAACGCCTCTATAAGCCGGTTCGCGCCGCCCCGCAGGGGGCCTAGGGGCCGGTTCCGGTGGATCGGGAGAGAAGTGTCACCCGGAGGGGCTCGGCCTTCTCCTGCAGGAGCGTCCCGGTTCTTCACGCGACGGCCGTCGGAACGGTGGCCGACGGACAATGTGAAGTTTAACGCGATCGCCCCGTCTGCCCTTTTGCGGGCATTTCCTCCCTAGACTTCGGACCACCTCCGGGCGTGCCGTTTTTCTGCCACATCTTGATCGGTGTCAATGGCGCGGCCTGATCACCGAGAGACTTGAGATTGCTCGAAATTCAGTCGCATGAGCCGCCCGGCCGCATGATGGCAACAATGTGTCAGAGCGCTTTCTCAAGGAGTTGCTCAATCCATTCGGGCTGAGTCTCACCGACCGAGCGGGCCACTTCGGTCTTGCCCTTGTAGACGATGAGCGTGCTCTGCATCTGCGCCCCGAAACGGCGCACGAGGTCGCGCTGCGTGTCGAAGTCGATCGTGAAGACGGCGAGCGCCTTGAAGCGCGGATCGGCCGAGAGCGCCGCCAGGATCGGCTTCTGCGCTCGGCAGATCGGACACCAGGGCGCCGAGATCTGCACGAGGATCGGCCGCCCCTCGCCCTGGGCCGCCTCGAAGGCCTGCGCGTCGTAGGCGACGGGCTCGGCCGCATGGCCGGAACCGGGCAGGCCGAAGGCCGGGAGCGCGGCCGCGAGGACGAGGAGGTGGCGGCGGGTCGTCATCGGCACTGTCCTCATGGCGCTCGCCCCCTGTCCGTCGGCGCTCGGGCTTCCTCAGCGCTCGGCCGCGCGCGCTCCGGTGGCCGCCGTCCAGGCCGGATCGGGCTTGGCGACGGCGGTGTCATGGTCGTCCTGCCAGCCCTCGACGCCGAGGGGGAACCAGTGGACGCGGCTGTAGCCGGCCGCGACCAGCCGCTTGCCGGCATTCCAACTGCCCCAGCATTCCGGCCGGCAGAAGGTCACCACCGGCTTGGCCCTGTCGCCGCCGGTCAGCTCGGCGACCCGCCGCAGGAAGGCCTCCTCGTGGTCTGGGCTGAGCGGCGCGCCGCCGGCCCCCGGCATCCAGACCGCGCCGGGAATCGAGCGGTGGGTCGGCAGCCAGGGCCGGTCGGCGGGCAGGCCGGCCGGCCGGTGGTCGGCGAGCACCACGTCGATGAGAACCGGACCTTCCGGCAGCAGGGCTTCGAGCCCCTTCCGGTCGATGACCGTCGCGCCCTTGAGGGTCGCCGGGGTGTAGCCCCGCGGCGGCCCGGTATAGAGGCCGTCGGGCTCCGGCACGTTGACCGGCGAGTCGGCGGGCCCGGCCGCGCCGAGCAGAAGCCCGAGGAGGGGCCCGATGGCCGTGACGGCCGCAGTCCTGGCGATCACCCGCACGCTCCGCTCCCCCGCCATCAGTTGCTCGCCGACGGAAGCGGGAAGCTCTGCTCCCAGCGTCCGCCCTGGTTGTCGGAGGCCACGACCTTGACCGGGCCCCGGATGTCGGGCCGCATGGCGAAGTGGATGACCGGGTTCGAGGCGATCGAGATGTCGCCGGCGAGCTGGAACACCAGCGTGTCGCCCGCGGTCACGTCGAGCTTCTCGATGTAGCGGGCGGGCGTGTAGTCGCGGGTGAGCTGGTTCATCTGCATGCCCGAGAAATTCGGGTGGCGGACCATCAGCGTCACCTCGATCGGCTTGCCGGCCTGAGGCTCGCCGGCGAACTTCATGCGCATCTCGCCCATGCCCTTCATCGCCTCCTCGTCGCTCATGCCCATCGGCGCCGAGCAACCGCCCGAAGCCTTGACGAACTTGGCGGATTCGAGAAGCCGGCCGTCCTTGGTCTCCACCACGGCGTGAACGTTGGTGTAGTTGTTCACCCGCACCCGGAGCTTGATCTCGCCCGGATCGGCGGCCGGGCCGAAGGTGAAGCGCGCCGCGTAGGGCGAGGGGTTGTCGTCGATGACGAAGGAGAGCGCCTTCACGCTGTCCTTGTTGGCGAGCGTCAGGCCGATCGGCACCAGGGCGGCATCAAGCGCGCGGGCGGGGGCGTCGATGGCGACCGCGCTCGGGCTGGCCTCGACCTTCCGGTCGCCGAAGATCGACGTCTTGATTTCGCTCCAGCGGGCGGCGCGCTCCTCGTCGGTATCGGTGGCGCCGGCCATGCCGGGGACGGGCGCGAGCGCCGCCGCGGAGAGCGTCAGGCTGAGGGCGAGCATCAGGCGTTTCATGGTCGTCTCCTTCCGGCAAGCCCCCCGGAGCGTGCGGCGGGTCATTCCCACTCGAGTTCTTGGTAGGCCTGAGTGACGTTGCGGCCGTTATAGGTTTCGAACAGGGCCCAGTTGTCCCGCTCGCCCTGCGCCACCGTCCGCACCGCAGCCTCGATCGGCACGCCGCCGGCCACCGCCTTGCGGGTCTCGTCGCGCAGCGCCGAGAGATAACGCGCGAGATCGTCCATCGCCGGCGCGAACGCCACCCGTGTCGGGCCGTGGCCCGGCACGGCATCGGTGGCGCCGGCCGCCTTCAGCTGCTCGATCGCCTTGAACCAGCCGAGCAGGCTGCCGTCGAGCGAGGGAACGCGGCCGACGAACAGGAGGTCGGCGGGAAACAGGAGCCCGCTGCCGGTGTCGAGCATCGACAGGTCGCACGACGTATGCGCGCTGCCGTGGGCAGTGAGCCGGAGCGTCCGGTCGCCGAGGTCGATCTCCGCCGCGTCCCGCACCTCCATCGTGGGGTAGACGACGTCACCCGCCCTGTCCGCCCCGAGGATCTCGGCGAGGCGCTGGCGGTAGAATTCACCGCGGGCATCGAGCGCACCGCGCAAGCCCGCATGGCCGACGAAGGTGGGATTGTCGCCCCGGAAGGCGGCGGCGCCGAAGACGTGGTCGGGATGCACGTGGGTCAGCATCACGTAGCGGATCGGCTTGTCGGTGCGCCGGGCGATCTCCCGGCGCAGCCACTGTCCGTCGGCGAGGCTGCCGCCGGATTCGGTGACCAGCACCCCGTCGCGCCCGATGATGAAGCCGATATTGGCGATGCTGTCGGCATTCTCCGGCGTCGCTTCGGCGTCCGGCCCCCGCCGGATGAAGACACCCGGCGCGACCTCGTCCATGGACAGCGCGTCGGCGGCGAAGCCGGGCCGCGGCAGGCAGCACAGGCACAGGCCCCCGAACCGGGCCGCGCGGCGCGGGAGGGACGACCCCCCACCGGCGCTCACCGCCTGCCCCCGCCGGACTCGTGACCCAGGCACGCCCGTGCCGCCATCGGCCGCTTCCTCCCTTTGGATTTATCGATATAGTGCAAACCATCTAGTAGGTAGATTTTTCGGCCGTCAAGTGCCACCATCGCGAAACGGGCGGGGCCGTCGCGAGCACGTGATCGGGTTGATACGAACGGACGGACGATGAGAGACACGCGCGCGTCGCTCCTCAGCGAGGCCGAGATCCTGGTGCGCGGCCGGGGCTATTCCGGCTTCAGCTATGCCGACCTCGCCGAGGCGGTCGGCATCCGCAAGGCCAGCATCCACCACCATTTCCGCACCAAGGAAGCGCTCGCTCAGGCGTTGATCGAGGCCTACGACGCGCGCTACGACGCGGCGCTCGACGCAATCTCGGATGCGACCAGCGACGGTGTTTCCCGGATCGAGGCCTATGGCCGGCTCTATCTCGGCGGGGTCGAGCAGGGGCTCGGCTGCCTGTGCGCAGCGCTGGCCGTCGAGTTGGAGACGCTGCCCGAGACCCTGCGCCGCGCCATCACCGCCTTCTTCGACAAGCACATCGCCTGGCTCGCCGGGGTGATCGAGGAGGGGCAGATCGACGGCAGCGTCCGCGCCGGACTCGATCCCAAGGCCCATGCCCGGCTGATCGTGGCGGCCCTGGAGGGCGCGCTCCTGCTGGAGCGCTTCCTCGCCGGACCGGAAGGATTCGTGCGGACGCTGGCAGCGCTGGGCGAAGGGCTGCGGCCGGCGCGCAAGAGTTGATAGGGTGCGGAGCACGGAGCGCGCGACCGATGAACAGGATGGACGCCATCAACCGGCTTCGCGACAACGCCGATGCCGTACGCACCATGGGCGCCACATCGCTCTACCTGTTCGGCTCGACGGCTCGGGGCGAAGCACGCGCGGACAGTGACCTCGATCTCTTCATCGACTACGATCCCGCAAGCCGCTTCAACGCCTTCGACCTCGTCGGCATTAAGCCGCTCTTGGAAGACCGGCTTGGGACCGTGATCGACATCACAACCCGCGACGGGCTGCACCCTCGGCTGCGCGATCGGATCGAGACCACGGCGCTGCGTGTGTTCTGATGGCGCGGCGCGACTATCGGCATGCCTTAGACGACATGCTGGCTGCCCTCGACGGGATCGCTGAGGCGACGGCGGGACAGGACTTCGATGCCTTTTGCCGGAACTGGCTGCTGAAGCACGGCGTCGAGCGGGGCATCGAGATCATGTCAGAAGCGAGCCGCGCCATCCCGGACGCCATCTAGGCGCTGCGACCCGAAATACCCTGGCATCAGGTGCGCGCCATCGGCAACATCCTGCGCCACGAGTATCACGGCCTGTCCGAGCGGATCTTCTGGAACGTCGTCGTCGATGAGCGGCCGCGCCTTCGCATCGCCGTCGAAGTGCTCCGCGGTCAGGCCGGCGACCTTCCATCCGACCCAGATGATACAATATGACAGCCTGACAACCCGTCACCGCACCCGCTGCCCAGGCCATCCATGTCCGACGCCTCCCCCCTCGCCGCCTCGTCCCAGAAGATCCCGGTGACGGTGCTCACCGGCTATCTTGGAGCGGGCAAGACGACGCTGCTCAACCGAATCCTCACCGAACAGCACGGCAAGCGCTATGCCGTGATCGTCAACGAATTCGGCGAGATCGGCATCGACAACGACCTCGTGGTGGGCGCCGACGAGGAAGTGTTCGAGATGAACAACGGCTGCGTCTGCTGCACCGTGCGCGGCGACCTGATCCGCATCATGGACGGGCTGGTGAAGCGGCGCGGCAAGTTCGATGCGATCATCGTCGAGACCACCGGGCTCGCCGATCCCGCCCCCGTCGCCCAGACCTTCTTCGTCGATCAGGATGTCGGCGAAGCCGCCCGGCTCGACGCGGTGGTGACGGTGGCCGACGCCAAGTGGCTCACGGATCGGCTCGCCGACGCGCCCGAGGCCAAGAACCAGATCGCGTTTGCCGACGTGATCCTGCTCAACAAGTCCGATCTCGTCTCGGGCGAAGACCTCGACCGGGTCGAGGGCCAGATCCGCGCGATCAACCCGTGGGCCAAGGTCCACCGCACCGAGCGTTGCGCGATCCCGCTCGATCAGGTGCTCGACCGCAACGCCTTCGACCTCTCGCGCATCCTCGACGTGGAGCCCGACTTCCTGGAAGAAGGCCACCACCATCACCACGACGAACAGATGCAATCCGTCTCCGCCAAGATCGACGGCCCGGTCGATCCGGAGAAGTTCATGCCCTGGATCTCGAACTTGACCCAGGTTCAGGGACCGGACATCCTGCGCTGCAAAGGCATCGTCGCCTTCCCCGACGAGCCGAAGCGCTTCGTCTTCCAAGGCGTGCACATGATCCTCGACGGTGACGTCCAGGGGGAGTGGGGCGCCGACGAGCCCCGCGTCTCCCGCGTCGTGTTCATCGGCCGCAACCTCGACCCGGAGGCCATCCGCGAGGGCTTTTTCGCCTGCAAGGTGTGAGGCGGCCTTCCGCCCGGCGGCCTCGGCTCCGATCGAGGACCCTGCACGAAAAAAGGGCCGCCCTCGCGGGCGGCCCTTGCTGCGACCGATCTATGGGTCGGGCGTCATGGGTTGAACAACAGGCTCGTGGCGCCGAACACGGCGGTCGCGATGCCGACCGCAAGCGCACCGATCATTCCGTAAGAAAACGCCTTCATCATCCTTCAATCCGTTCGATCCGCGCGCCTGTCGCCGACCGGATCTCGGGTCGGCGACGAAGTCCGCATTCAATCAGTGCCGGGGCATGGCACAGGAGCCGGCTCGGCGGGATCAGCAGCGGTTGCCGCCGGCGGTCTGGCCATACTGCTTGACCGGGAAGTTCTGCTGGTTGGCGTTGCCTTCGGCCGCCGAATTCATCGGGCAGGCGGCGTAGTACGGGCTGTCATAGGTGCCGAGCGGAGCCGACCAGCCGGACACCACCGGAGCCGGGTACCCATGGGAATGAGGGAGGGCCATGGCAGAGGTGAGCGGAGCGACGCCGAGAACAAGTCCGGCAACGGCAGCGGCGATACGGTTTCTCATCAATTTCTCCGATCTGAATATCAGTTGAGCCAGGACATCCCGGCTCGCTTCGTCTTCGATAAACTGAATATGGGAAGCGCCTGCCCGGCGCGCCGTGCCGTGGCGCACCCGTTGATAGGGAACCAAAACGCTGCGGCGTCCGCGGTATCGGTGGCAGGCACGAGAGCCCTACCGTTCGATCCATGTCGCTCGGGAATCGATCCTGCGCCGGATCGAGGATCGGACCGGGTGCCGGCAAAGGACGGGCGGCCCGGACGCGGCGTTACGCCCTGACAGGGGCCGAGTCTGGAGCGCTGTTCGGGCTGTTGGTTAAAACGCAACCTTTCCGTGGTTCGATCAGCCGGGTTGAGGGGTCCGCAATCCTGTCGGATGCCGCGTCGAGCGGCTCGGGCAGGTGGCGTGCGCGGCGCCCCGCGAGAGTTCGAGTTCGCCGATGTCCTCCACGACAGCCGCGCTGACGGGCACGACGGCCGCCGCGTCGCCGTCGCGCTGGGCCGCAGGCGCCTGGGGCCGCATCCCGGCCCTGCGCGTCATCCAGGGGCTGGCGACCCTGCTCCACGCGGCCTTCATCTTCTTCGCCTGCTTCGCCTTCTCGGATGCCTCGCCCTACGACCTCGTGGCGATCCCGACGATCGTGCTCTGGCTGGCGCTCGGCATCCGCCTGCACCGGGGGGCGATGCCCCTCGTGCTCCTGCTCCTCGTCTACCTCGCGGGGATCGGGATCGCGCTGCTGCCCTACCTCAACGAGCCGCTCTCGGTGACGTGGACGGTGCAGCTCGCCTACCTGATCGTGACCTGCCTCTTCTTCGCGATGCTCTATGCCGACGACACGCGGGCGCGCATCGAGGTCGCGCTCAAGGCCTA
>JAGTAM010000349.1 GCA_023422485.1 Pseudomonadota bacterium
CGCTCCGCCGGATCGTCGATCCCGGCTTCGACATCGGAAACGAGGCCTTCCCGTTCCTCGCCTGCGCCGACATCACGGTCGGCGGCGGCATCCCGGCGCGGCTGTTCCGCATCTCGTTCTCGGGCGAGCTCGCCTACGAACTGGCGGTGCCGGCCGCCTACGGCGACGCGGCGTGGCGGGCGGTCATGCAGGCGGGCCTGCCCTACGGCATCACCGCCTACGGCTCCGAGGCGCTCTCGGTCATGCGCATCGAGAAGGGCCACGCGGCCGGCGCCGAGATCAACGGCCAGACTACCGCCCGCGACCTCGGCCTCGGCGGGATGCTCGCCAAGAAGAAGGACTATGTCGGTCGCCTGATGAAGGAGCGCCCGGCGCTCACCGATCCCGACCGGCCGATTTTGGTGGGCTTCCGCCCGGTCGATCCGAGCGCCCGGCTGCGGGCAGGCGCGCATTTCCTCAGCCTCGACGCGGAGCCGAGCCTGGAGGCGGATGAGGGCGTGATGACCTCGGTCGCCTACTCGCCGAGCCTGCGGTGCTGGATCGGCATCGGCCTGATCCGTCGTGGGACGGAGCGGCACGGCGAGCGGGTGCGCGCCACCGATCCGGTGCGCGGCGCCGACATGGAGGTCGAAATCAGTTCGCCCGTCTACGTCGATCCCACGGAGGAGAAGCTCCGTGTCTGACCCGGCAACGACCCCAGCTTCGGCTTCCCGAGCGCCCTCACCGCTCTGGCGCCCCCGCGGCGCCTGGGAAGGGGCCGCGAAGACCGGACGATACGGCGCGGCGAAGGGCCCGGCGGGCATCCGTCTGACACGCCGCGACGGTTTCGGGCTCGCCACGCTCATCGCTGCGGACGGAAAGGAAGCCGACTTACGAGCGATCCTGACCGAGCGCTTCGGCCTGTCTCTGCCGGAGGCCGGCGCGGCGCATATTGAGGGCGAGCGAGGTCTGGTCTGGTCCGCGCCCGGCCAGTGGCTCGCGGTGGCGCCGTCGCCGCGCGATTTGCGGGAGCTGCCCGAGTCCCTGCGCGGCGTCGCGGCGGTGACCGACCAGAGCGACAGCCGCGCCCTGGTGCGGATCTCGGGCCCCAAGGTCCGCGCCATGCTCGCCAAGGGCGTGGCGGTCGATCTGCATCCGCGCGCCTTCGGGCCGGGGCGAGCGGCGGTGACGAGCATCGCCCATATCGGCGTGCAGCTCTGGCAGCGTGATGCCGGCCCGACCTACGAGATCGCGGTGGCCCGCAGCTTCGCCGGCAGCTTCTGGCGCTGGCTGGAGCATGCCGCGGCCGAGTTCGGTACCGAGGTCGAGGCTGGGTAGGGGCTGGATCAGCGCCGGCCGAAGAAGTGGTCGGCCGCAGCATCGCCCTCGGCAAGTGGCCTGACGAGGCGCCCCTCGCGATCGATGATTCCCCAGCGGCCGCCGATCATCGAGGCGGGGTCGCGCCCGTCCGAGCGGCAGCCCTTGCAGACCAGCGCCTCGCCGCGGGCGTCGAACGGAAAGGCCCAGTCGTAGGGCGTGGCGAGGACGAGCCGCAGGCGGCGGTCGTAGAAGGCGACCTTGTCCTCGCGCCAGCCGCGCACGAGCCCCTGCACGAACGGATCCGGCCCGTTGTCGAGGGTGAAGACGGGCAGGGCCAGCCCGTCGCGGCGGGCCCAGAGGCAACCGATTCCCGGCACAAGCAGCTCCGCCAGGCCCCGCTCGAACCGCATCCGCGCGACATGCGTCGGGGCGACCCGGATCATCCCGCCTTCGCGCCGGGCGCAGGCCTCGAACCGGTCGAGTTCCCGGCGGACATAGTGGCAGGCCAGCGGATACGCCGCCGCAGCCCCCTGAGCGGCGCCGAGGGCCGGCGGCGGAAGCGTCGCGAGAGCCGCGAGACAGGCCAGGAACCGCAACGCGGCCGGGGGACCGTGAGGGCCGACGAGCGGGGATGATGCGGGGCGAGGCGCGGTCTCGACCATGCGGCGCCCTACCCCACCCCGGTCGGCCCGTCGATCACCCGCCGCACCCGGCGGGCCAGCTCCATGCGCTTGTAGGGCTTGTTGATGATCTCGAATTCGGTGCCGCCCGCGTCGGTGCGCTCCATCGAGGCCTCGGCGTAGCCGGTCGTCAGCAGCACCTTGATCTTGGGCTGCCGTTCCCGCGCGGCGCGGGCCAGCATCACGCCGTTCATGCCGCCGGGCATGATCAGGTCGGTGAACAGCAGGTCGATGCGCCCCTCGCCGTCGAGGATCTCAAGGGCTGCCTTGGGAGTCTCGACCACAGTGACCTTGTAGCCGAAATCCTCCAGGATCACCCGGGCGGTGGCCGCCACGTCGGGCCGGTCGTCGACGACGAGCAACGTCTCGGAGCCGTGCCGGTCGGCAGCGCGGTTCGAGGGCTTCTGCTCGTCCTCGACCTTCTGGTCCGACGCCGGAAAGAGCAGCCGCACCGTCGTGCCGTGACCGACCTCGGAATAGATTTTCACCGAGCCGCCCGACTGCTTGGCGAATCCGTAGACCATGGCGAGCCCGAGCCCCGTGCCCTTGCCCTCGCCCTTTGTGGTGAAGAACGGTTCCATGACGCGGGCCAGGATCTCCGGCGGCATGCCGGTCCCGGTATCGGTCACCGAAACCACCACGTAGGCGCCGGGCGGTACGGTCTTGGCGAGGGCGGTGTCCTCGTCCTCGACCAGCAGGTTCTCGGTCTTCACCGTCACCGTGCCGCCGCTCGGCATGGCGTCGCGGGCGTTGATGAGGACGTTGAGCAGCGCGACCTCGGCCTGGGTCGGATCAATGCGCGTCGTCCACAAGTCCGGCGCCGCCACCACCTGCAGCACCACCTGCTCGCCGAGCGTGCGCTCGGCCATCTCGCCCATGTTCTGGACCAGGCCGTTGAGGTTCAGGAGCCGCCCTTCCAGCCGCTGCTTGCGCGAGAACGCGAGGAGCTGGTGCGTCAGCTTGGCGGCACGGTCGCTGGCGTCCCGCACCGCCTCGCCCGCCCGACGCAGGCGCCCGGCATCGATCGTCGGATGATCGAGCAGCGCCAGCATCACCTCGTTGTGGCCGGCGATGACCTGCAGCAGGTTGTTGAAGTCGTGCGCGATGCCGCCGGTGAGCTGGCCCAGGCTCTCCATCTTCTGAGCCTGATGCAGCGATTCCTCCGCATCGCGGCGGCGAGAGACGTCGAGCTGCGAGCCGAAGAAGTAGACGAGGTCGCCCGAGCGGTTGAAGACGGGGCTGACGAACAGCGCGTTCCAGAAAGAGGAGCCGTCCTTGCGGTAGTTCAGGATTTCGGTGGCGAATTCCCGATGCTCCATGACGGCGTCGCGGACCTCCGAGATGGTGTCGCGGTCGGTGTCGGGCCCCTGGAGGAAGCGACAATTGTTCCCGATCAGCTCCTCGATCGCGTAGCCGGTCATGCGGATGAAGGCGCGGTTGGCGAAGATGATCGGATTGTCCGGCTGGTGCGGATCGGTGACGATCATCGGCATCCGCGTCCGCTCGACGGCCGCGAAGAAGATGTCGTGGTGCTGATCGATGACGCCGGCGGGGCCGCTGCCGCTCACCGGCGTGTTGGGGCCGGGCGCGTTGGGCTTCTCGGGCGAACTGGGCATGAGGACAGACTTCCCGTGGATATGACCCACGGGGGC
>JAGTAM010000352.1 GCA_023422485.1 Pseudomonadota bacterium
ACTTGCCTTGGCGTCGAGGCGGCCGGCGAGCGTCCGGCCCGCCACGCCGGAGAAGGCACCGATATCGGCCAGCGCCGCCTCGACGGTGCCGGTCAGCGTGTTCTGCCCGAGGCGGCCGGCATAGGCGGCGCGGGCGGTTTCGGAATCGAGGGTGAGCGTCGTGACGTCGAGGACGCCGTCCGGACCCGCGGTGGCGCGTAAGGTCAGCTTGGCGCGGCTTCCGACGGCGCGTCGAAGCGCCGGATCGGCGAGCCGCAGACCCTCCATCGCCGCATCGGCGGTGACCGCGAAGCGTTGCGCCTTCGGATCGGCGCTGGTCGGCTCGACGCTCAGAAGCGCTTCGACCCGATCCAGAGACGATTCCTTCGTGCGTAAGCCCGCGGCCTTGAGGTTTCCCTTCACGCGCGGCGACGAGAGCGGCCCTTTCAGGCTGCCATCGAAGACCAAGGTTTCCAGTTCCGCTTCCGCCGCCTTGGTGACGCCGCCCTCGGTCGGGACGGCGCGGGCGGAAATCGTGAAATCCGCCACCCGGTCGGCCGTCAGCGTGCCGCCTATCCCGAGCCGCGCGGTCCGTGACGTGAGGTCGAGCCGGTCGATGCGAAACGATCCCGTATCGGAGAAGGCCATGCCGCCGTCGAGCTTGGTCTCCCCGGAGAAGATCGCCGCCGCAGGGCCGGGCACGAGACCCTCGATGCGCGAGGTCAGGTCGAGGCTCAGGCGCCGGTCCGTGCCGATGCGCGAGAGGCGGGCGCCGCCCTTGGCGCCGATCTCGGAACCGGCGTCGAAATCGAGCCGCGCGTTGAAGGCGTCGAGGGTGCCGTTTCCGTTCAGATCGAAATTGATCGGCGGGGTGCCGGGAAGGTTCGCCGCCTTCGAGAGAAGGCCGCCCTGGGGCTCGACGAGGTTGGCTTTCACCTCCAGCCGCTCGCCCTTGGGGACGAAGAGAAGCCGGGCGACGAAGCGACCGGCCGCATCGAGCCGGCGGAAATCCGCGCTGACGTCGAGTCCCTCGGAGGGGTTTCCGAGCTTGGCCTTGCCGTCGCCGGCAAGACGCGCCGGCTGGCCCGCAACGCTCTCCCCCAGCACCAGCTCGGCCAGGGTGAAGCCCTTGATCTCGACCTTCACCGGCAACTCGGGAAGCAGGCTGCCATCGGGCTCGGCCTCGGCCGGCGTCGGCCCAGGCACCGGCTTGCGCAGCACTTCGAGCCGGCCGATCTCCAGGCTGTCGACTTCGAGCCGGCCGGACAGAAGCGCCAGCCGGCGCCACACGAGGCGGGCGCGGTCGAGCTTCAGCCACGGGCCGTCGGCATCGCTGATGACGACGTCGCGGATGGTGGCGTCCGACGAGAGGGCCCCGTCGACGGCGCCGATCGAGACCTGCGAGGAAGGCGTCGAGAGCGCCTTCGAGAGAAGCCCGCCGAGCACCGTCTTCTCGCCATCGGCGGCGCGGGTGTCGTCGGTGACGAAGAGGGCGGCGAAAAACAGACTGACCGACAGGACGGCCGCTGCCAGCATCCATCGGCCGACCGCTCGGCGGCGCCCTTCCCCTGCGAGGGGGACAGGATTCGGGCGATGCCGACGAACAAGAGATTCCATTCAGAACGCCTGTCCGAGACTGATGTACAGGGCGGCCGGCAGTTCGCGGTTTCCCTTGATCCGGTCGAGCGGGAAGGCGAGGTCGGCGCGGATCGGACCGATGCCGGTGTAGTAGCGGACGCCGATGCCGGCCGCCTTGCGGATACGCTCATCGAAATCCGGCAGCGTCGAGGCGAAGGCCGTGCCCGCATCGAAGAACGGCACGATGCCGATCGTGTCGGTGATCTTGATGCGGGCCTCGATCGAGGCCTCCAGCAGGCTGCGTCCGCCGATCGGCAGGTTGAAGGGGCCGCGGGGGCCGAGCGTCCGGAAGGCGAATCCGCGCACCGAACCGCCGCCGCCGGCGAAGAAGCGGAAATTGTCGGGGATCTCGTCGAGCCGCGCCCCCGAGACCGAGCCGAACCCGAGGCGGCCGGCGAGGACATATCTCCGCTCATCGTCCAGCGCGTAGTAGGTCGAGCCCTGCGCCTTCGCGACGAAGATGCCCGGATCCGAGCCGAGAAATCCGGGATAGGGCGCGGCGGAGGCGATCACCCGGAAACCCTCGGTCGGGTCGAGCAGGCTGTCGGTGGAGTCGTAGGTGACCGAGAGCGGTACGCCGATCAGCCGGTAATCGACCGTCCCGATGGCGTCCTTCGAGCGGCCGACCTGCCCTTCGAGGCCGATCTGTGCCGAAAAGGTATCGGAGAAGCGGTGGCGCAGGGCCACCGAGGCGCCGGCCGCGTCGACGAAATAGCTCTGCTGCACCTCGCGGGTGACGAAGGCATTCGCCAGCAGATCGTTGCGGGTGCCGCCGAGCGCCGGTTTCACGAAGGTGGCGGAAAGGCGCCCGCCCAGCCCCGTCGTGTCGATGCCGGCGAGCTTGCGCTGGGTCGCGAACGGATCGTAGCCGAGGCCGAGATAGTAGATGTCGGCATCGAGCCGAAGGGTCTCGCCGCCACCCCACAGGTTGCGGTTGGCATAGTAGGCGCGCACCCCCGGCCCGTCGACCGTGGAGTAGCGCGCCGCGACGCCGATGAGATTACGCTCGCGCTCGCCCACCTCGACGAAGATCGGCAGGTTGCCCTGCGCATCGAGGGTCTCGCCCTCGCGCACACGGACGGCGCCGAGGCCTTCGATGCGGGCCACCGAACGGCGGATGTCCGAGACCGCCTTCGGCGAGTAGGGATCGCCCGGCTCGGAATAGATGAACGAGCGGATCACCGCCGGATCGATGCCGTCGGTTGCCTTGACCGACACCTCGCCGAGCCCGGCCATCGGGCCGGGATCGATGGTGAAGGTCACGTCCATGACATGCGCCGCATCGTCCACGACGGGGTCGCGGCTCACCGCCTTGGCGAAGGGATGGCCGAGGGCGCGGAAGCGATCGACGATCTTCGCCTCGCGGGCGAGCACCGTGGCGGAGCGAGCCGGAACGTCGTCGCCGGTGCGGGTGAAGCGCTCGGGCAGCACCTCTTCAGAGAAGGGACGGCGGCGGGGATCGAGGGCGCGCACGGTCCGCAGGGTGTAGAGGGGACCGAGATCGACGGCGATCTTCACCGGCACCAGGGCGCGGGCCCGGGAGCTCTCGGCGGCGCGGGAGGCGGCGGCGAGCGAGGACTCGCCCGTCACGGGCACACCGTCGATGCGGATCGACACCGTACCCTGATAATAGCCGTAGCCCGAGAGCACGTCGGTCAGGCGCCGCAGGTCGGCCTCGGCCCGCCGGACCAGCCCCTCGCCATCCGGCGGCGCCTCCTGGCGCAGACGATAGAGCGTCGAGGTGTCTTGAAGCGCCCGGAGGATGTCCGAATCGTCGGTGCCGGTGATGCGCAGGCTGTAGGGCAGAGCTCCGGCGCTGGGAGCCGGTGGCTCCTCCTCGGAGCCGAACAGGCCGAACAGATCGAAAGCTCGCGCCGGCTCCGGAAGGACGATCACGCTCGCCAAGCCGAAGAGGACGCCACCGATGGCCGGCGAACGCAGCAGGCAGTTCATCCGGACATGCATACGCGCGGCTGGGTCTCTGGCTCTTGGCGGGCGATGCCTCCAGAAAAGCATCTGAATGTTAAGTACCCGTCGATCACCCGCGGGGCTACCCCGGCCCCGCTTGGCACACCGCTTGATCGAGAAATGGTGTGCAGACAACGGTCCGGTGTGCCGGATCAGCCGCAGATCGAGGGCCGGCGCAACGACCTCGAATGCCCTATTCCTCTTCCTCAACCAGCGTCATCTGCGGCGATAGCGGCAGGCTGATCGAGCAATGCAGGCCATCCGGCTCGAAGGTCATCACCGTCTTCGCCTTCAGCTCGTAGCGCAGGCTTCGTTCGAGGACTTCAAGGCCGAAGCCGTGATGCGACGGAGTCGACGGGATGTTTTCGAGGCCACTCTCATCCCAGATGAAGGTGAGCTGTTGCGGCGCTCCCGCCGGACCCGTCGGCGATGAAACGGTCCAGGAGACGTGGATGCGGCCCTGCGGCACGGTCAGCGCGCCATGCTCGACGGCATTCACGGCCAGCTCGTGGACCGCCATGGCGAACACTTCCGCCGCGCCGGGGCGCAGACGTAAGCTCGGTCCCGAGATCGCCACCTGTTCGCCCTCGCGTGCAAGATGCACGAGAAGCTCATCCGCGATGAGGGAATGCAGGCCGATTCCCTCCGGCACGCTGCGCATCAGCGCGTTGAGTATACGGGCGAGGGCATCGACGCGGCCATCGAGATGGGCAACGTAGGTTTCCACGGAATCGCTCGTCTCGGCAGAGCGGCGGATGATCGCCCGCAGCATCGAGAGCGTGTTGCGAACCTTGTGGCGCAGCTCTGCCGGCAGACCGGTTTCGTCGAGGAAGCGGCGCAGACGCCGGTTCTCCGCCTCCAACTCCTCGATACGTGCGTCCCGCGGATCCTGGTTCATGATTTAGCCGTTCGCTGACCTCAACAGATTGAATCGGCTAAAGGGCCGCTCCTCAATCGTCGTCCAATACCGATGGATCACGCTCGTGATGTAGGTACGAAGAATCGAAGAGCGAGGCCGCCTGGAGAGCGTTAAAATCGGGTATGGTGAGCTGACGACCACGTAAGCGGATCAGGCCTGCCGACCGCAACTCCTTGAGGGTGCGGTTGATATGAACAGTCGAGAGCCCCATCGCATCGCCGAGATCGGCTTGCGTGATCGGGAATTCACAACTGGCCTCAGTCGTCATTCCGACGGCGCGCAGACGGAGGAACAGCTCGCAGAAGAGGTGTCCCAAGCGCTCCGTCGCCAGCCGCTGGCCAAGGCTGACGGTCCACTCGCGCTGGATCGCCGCCGTCACCAGCACTTCCCACCAGAGCGCCTCAGCCAAGCGCGGATACTGCACCGCGATCTCCCGTATCGCTGATTCGGAGATCTCGGCGAGAACCACAGGCGTCAGCGTTCCGAGCGAGTGATCCATCTTGCGCAGCACGAAAACATGCGGATCGCAGAGATCACCGGGGAGAAAGATCGAGATGACTTGGCGCCGGCCGTCCT
This sequence comes from Pseudomonadota bacterium, assembly GCA_023422485.1. GTDB lineage: Bacteria > Pseudomonadota > Alphaproteobacteria > Rhizobiales > Beijerinckiaceae > Methylobacterium. The sequence goes on from JAGTAM010000352.1 coordinate 5,081, forward strand.
CAAGCTGCTTATAGCGGCAGGCCCAACCCTCGAGGACGACGTGAACATGACGCGGCCGCTCCCCGTCGCGGATCACATCCTCACGGGCTCCCAGCCTTCGTGCGGGCTGAGCGATCTTCTCCAGGGCCTGCTTCTCCTCCGGAGAAAGGCGAACGAAGTTTTCCAGCTTGCGGACGAGCGGGTTCGACACTGAGTTTCCCTGGCCTAGTCGCCGCAACCTAGCGCCACGAATGGCGGGCGGAACTAACACAGGTTAATCGACGTACGGGTACCGAAATCTGTGAACAGATTCCTGACGAGGTGCGGAGACGCACCATCCCTCGTCCGCCCGGCTCGAAGGTCGACAGATGAGCCGTGAGATTGCAGATTCTTGGCGCCACCCACAGCCAGACTGATCCGGATCCGGGGCTCGCATCCCAACCCGAGATTCTGCGACAGGTCCGACCGGTATCCGGAAAGACGAAGTCGGAAGTCGTGTGTACGGGTTGTGTTTGGTGGGGGAAGTAGGACTCGAACCTACGAAGCTTACGCAGCGGATTTACAGTCCGCCCCCTTTGCCGCTCGGGACATTCCCCCAAACCGGGTCGCCGCGTTTCGCTCGCGGCGGGCGAGGCCCTTATGGTGAGGGTCTGATCGGGTGTCAACCGATCCGTTCGATCCGATTTCTATCCACAGGGCGCGAGATCGTAGATTCGCACTTGAGCCCGCTCCGCACCGCGCCAGCGGTCGCAGGAGAGCGTGCCGGCGACGTGGAACGTGCGGCCGATGCCGCCGAGCAGAGCGGCGCCGACCGGCCCTTGTGCAGCGCGAAAAGCGATGCCCCCGACCGCCTGCCCGTCCCCACTGACGAGACGCGCGCGGACATGTCCGCTGCCGACGATTCCGGCATCGACGAGGCGATGGCGCGGCAGCGCCATCACAGGCTCGGGCGCGCCCTGGCCGAAGGGTCCGGCACGCTGGATCAGTCGCACGAGTTCCGCGGTCGCGCCGCCGGCGCTCACCGTGCCGTCGATCAGAAGCGCCTCGGCCGCTCGCGCCCGGCCGACGGCCTCGGTCAGGTCGCGTGAAAGGCTCGCACCGAAGGCCTCGAGCCCCCCGGCCGCAAGGGTGACACCAGCGGCCATCGCGTGTCCCCCACCCTTGACCGCGAGTCCCGCCTCGACGGCGCCGCGCACGGCACCGCCGAGATCCGCACCGACCACCGAGCGTCCGGATCCGACGGCGCTTCCATCGGGCTTGACGGCGAAGGCGAAGGCCGGCCGGCCGAACCGTTCCTTTAAGCGGGCGGCGATGAGTCCGACAATGCCGGGATGCCATTCGGCCGAGGCGGCGATCAGCACCGGACGATCGGGGTCGCGGGCGAGGCGTGCATCCATCTCGGCTTCGGCCTCGGCGACTGCCTGTGCCTCGATGGCTTGGCGCTCTCGATTGAGCCGGTCCAACTCCTCGGCGATGCGGCGCGCCTCGATTGGATCGGCCGTGGTGAGCAACCGCGCGCCGAGGCCGGCATCGCCGATGCGGCCGCCGGCATTGATGCGCGGCCCGACGAGGAAGCCGAGATGCCACGCTTCCGGCGGCTCGCTCAGTCCGGCGGCGTCGAGAAGGGCCGCCAGCCCCGGTCGGCCCCTGCCCCGCATCACCGCGAGTCCCTGGACAACGAAGGCGCGGTTGAGCCCAACGAGCGGCACCACGTCGGCGACGGTCGCAAGGGCCACGAGGTCGAGGAAGTCGGTGAGGCGCGGCTCGGCGATGGAGGCGAAAGCCCCCTCCCCCCGCAATCGGCGGGCGAGCGCGACGAGGGTCATGAAGACGACGCCCGCCGCGCAGAGATGACCGAGGCCGGAGAGGTCGTCGAGGCGGTTCGGGTTGACCAGGGCTCTCGTCTGCGGAAGCTCCTCCGGAGCACCGTGGTGGTCGAGCACGATCACGTCGAGGCCGAGGGCCGCCGCGGCGGCCAGCGGTTCGTGGCCGGCGGTGCCGCAATCGACGCAGACAAGCAGGCCCGCGCCCTCCTCCCGCAAAGCCGTGACGGCACCGACATTCGGGCCATAGCCTTCCGTGATGCGGTCGGGGATATGGATGCGCACCTTCAGCCCAAGCGCCCGCAGATACGCGGCGAGGAGCGCCGCACTCGACGCGCCGTCCACGTCGTAGTCGCCGAAGATCGCCACCGCCTCTCGGACCCGCACGGCGTGAGCGAGCCGATCGACCGCCGCCTCCATATCCACGAGCACGGAGGGGTCCGGCATCAGGTCGCGCAGGCGCGGGGACAGATAGGCCTCGGCCTCGTCCGGCCGCACGCCGCGCCCGACGAGGACGCGGGCGAGCAGATCCGGCAGGCCGTAGGCCTGGGTCATGGTCGTCGCGAGCGCTTGCAGACCTGGATCACCGCACCGCACGCGCCAGGGCCGCCCGAGCACCGAGGCGGTGATGTCGAGGAAAGGGCGAGGCGGATCGAGGGGCGAGACGAGAGACATGGCAGCGGACACGGCGCGACCATAGCCGCTTCAGACGGCAAAAACTGCGCCCTTCAAACGACAGCGGGGCGGACGATTGCTCGCCCGCCCCGCACCTGACAGCCGTTTCTGGCCGATCAGAGGTTCTTGAGGATGTTGTCGACGACCTTCTTGGCGTCGCCGAACAGCATCATCGTGTTGTCGCGGAAGAACAACTCGTTCTCGACGCCGGCATAGCCCGAGCCCATGCCACGCTTGATGAAGAGAACCGTCTTGGCCTTCTCCACATCGAGGATCGGCATACCGTAGATCGGCGAGGTCTTGTCGGTCTTGGCGGCCGGGTTGGTGACGTCGTTGGCGCCGATCACGAAGGCCACGTCGGCCTGCGGGAACTCGCCGTTGATGTCCTCCAGCTCGAACACCTCATCGTAGGGCACGTTGGCTTCCGCCAGAAGCACGTTCATATGCCCCGGCATGCGGCCCGCCACCGGGTGTATGGCGTACTTCACATCGTCGCCCTCCTTCTTCAGCAGGTCGGCCATCTCGCGCAGGGAGTGCTGCGCCTGGGCGACCGCCATGCCGTAGCCGGGGACGATGATGACCTTCTCGGCGTTCTTCATGATGTAGGCCGCGTCGTCCGGCGAGCCCTGCTTCACAGGACGCGTCTCGACTTGGCCGCCGCCGGCCGCCGCGGCGGAGTCGCCGCCGAAGCCGCCGAGGATCACTGAGATGAACGAACGGTTCATCGCGTGGCACATGATGTACGACAGGATCGCGCCCGAGGAGCCGACCAGCGAGCCCGTGATGATGAGCGCGAGGTTGCCCAGGGTGAAGCCGATGCCGGCCGCGGCCCAGCCCGAGTAGGAGTTGAGCAGCGACACGACGACGGGCATGTCGGCGCCGCCGATCGGGATGATGATCAGACCGCCGAGGATCAGCGAGACGATCACGATCAGCCAGAACGCCACCTTTGACTCGGTGCCGATGAAGATGCCGATGAGCACCACCAGACCGATCGCCATGGCGAGGTTGATGATGTGACGGCCCGGCAGCATGATCGGCTTGCCGGACATGCGCCCGTCGAGCTTGGCGAAGGCGATGACCGAACCGGTGAAGGTGATCGCGCCGATCGCCACGCCGAGGCCCATCTCGAACAGCGACTGCTTGTGGAAGTGGCCGTTCTCGAGGATGCCGAAGGCCTGAGGCGCGTAGAGCGCACCGGCCGCCACCGCGACCGCCGCGAGGCCGACCAGCGAGTGGAAGGCGGCGACGAGCTGCGGCATCGCCGTCATCGGCACCCGCTTGGCGATCACCGCACCCGCGCCGCCGCCGATGGCGAGGCCGAGGAGAACGAGGATCCAGGCGCCGAGGCCGGAGGGCGGATGGCCGACCAGCGTGGTGAGGATGGCGAGCCCCATGCCCACCATGCCGTAGAGGTTGCCCTGACGAGCGGTCGTCGGGTGCGAGAGCCCCCGCAGCGCCATGATGAACAGGACGCCGGAGACGATGTAGAGAAGGGAAGAGACGTTTTCCGACATCGCCTCAGGCCTTCTTCTTGTACATGCCGAGCATGCGCTGCGTGACGAGGAAGCCGCCGAAGATGTTCACGGAGGCGAGAACGATACCGATGAAGCCGAAGAAGCGGGCCCAGCCGGTGCCCTTCTCGATCAGCGGGACGCCGACGGCGAGCAGAGCGCCGACGATGATGACGGAGGAGATCGCGTTGGTGACGGACATGAGCGGCGTGTGCAGCGCAGGCGTCACCGACCAGACGACGTAGTAGCCGACGAAGATCGCGAGCACGAAGATCGCGAGGCGGAACACGGTCGGATCGACCGCGCCATGGGTGGCGGCGGCCACGCCGTGGCCGAGCGCGTCGGCGATCGACTGGGCGTGGGCGGCGTTCTGCTGGGCGATGTCGGCCGCGGCGCGCGCGGCGGCGGCGGCGGCGTTGGCCTGATCAGCAGGCGAGACGGGCGGAAGGGGGGTTGCCATGGTGAGATCCTCCGCGACCGATCAGGCTTTGGGCTGAAAGTTGGGGTGGACCACCTGACCGTCGCGGGTGAGGTTGGTGGCCTTGACGAGTTCGTCGTCCCAATTCACCGCCAGCGCCTTCGCTTCCTTGTCGATCATCGTCTCGACGAAGGCGTAGAGGTTGCGGGCGTAGAGGCTCGAGGCGGTCGCCGCGAGGCGGCCTGGCACGTTGACGTGGCCGACGATCTTCACGCCGTTGCCGACGGTGACGATCTCACCGGCCTTGGCACCGGCGACGTTGCCGCCGCGCTCGACCGCGAGGTCGACGAGCACCGAACCGGGCTTCATCGAAGCGACCATCTCTTCCGAGACGAGCTTCGGTGCCGGGCGGCCCGGGATCAGGGCCGTGGTGATGACGATGTCCTGCTTGGCGATGTGGCCCTTGACCAGCTCCGCCTGTTTCTTCTGGTACTCGGCCGACATCTCCTTGGCGTAGCCGCCGGAGGTCTCGGCCTGCTTGAACTCGTCGTCCTCGACGGCGACGAATTTGGCGCCGAGCGTTTCGACCTGTTCCTTGGTGGCAGGCCGCACGTCGGTGGCGGTGACCACGGCGCCCATGCGGCGGGCGGTGGCGATCGCCTGGAGGCCGGCGACGCCGACGCCCATGATGAAGATGCGTGCGGCCGGAACGGTGCCGGCGGCGGTCATCATCATCGGCAGGGAGCGGCCGTACTCGGCAGCGCCATCAACGACGGCGCGGTAGCCGGCGAGGTTGGCCTGTGAGGAGAGGACGTCCATCACCTGCGCGCGGGTGATGCGGGGCATCAGCTCCATGGCGAAGGTGTTCACGCCGGCCTCGGCCGCGGCCTTCAGTGCGTCCTCGTGGCCGTAGGGGTCCATGATCGCAACGACCGTGGCGCCCTTCTGGATCTTGGCCAGTTCGTCCGAATTCGGACGGCGGACCTTGAGGACGAGGTCGGCGCCGGAGAGAGCTTCCTCGGCGCTTCCGGCGATCTTGGCGCCGGCCGATTCATACTCCGCATCGGGAACGCCGGCTTTAGCGCCCGCTCCCGATTGCACGACGACTTCGCTGCCCAGACCAATGAACTTCTTGACCGTTTCTGGGACGGCCGCGACCCGTGGTTCTATCGGGTCCGTCTCCGTCAAGACGGCAATACGCATCAGTTGCTCCCGTTCTTACAGCCGCCTTTCGGCGTGCCGGTATCCGAGCCTTCTTGGAAGTTCAGATCTGAAAAAGGCCGACCCGGAGGGCCGGCCCGAAAACCTCAATCCTCAGCTCAGGAAGAGGATCGCGAGGAGTGCGGCGAGGACGAAGGCCTGAGCCTTCCATCCGATGGCCGGGACGAAGGCACCGGCGGCCGCAGCCACCCAGGACACCAGCACGCCGATGATGGCGGTCACCCAGGCCTCGTGCACGCCGCCGATGGCCAGCGCCACGACCCAGCACAGAACCGTGACGGTGCCGATCTCGACGAAGCGGACGAAGCCCCGGTAGGTCTGCTCGTGGGTCTTCTCGTCCATCGCCGGGCTGTAGTTCAGGCCGGTGAGGGTCTTCGTGTCCGCCATTGCGCGCCCGTTCCCTGTTGTCGTTTTGCTTGTCACGCGCGGATTTAGCGCAAGGCAAACTCACTCGCAATCAGCTTGACGGTCAGGGTGGTGGATCGTGAGCCGACTTTTGTTATGCCGGGGCGGGAAGCCCGGCCCCGTCCAGCGCAGTTTCCTGACGTTCGGACAGCGTCTCGAGAGAGAAGCGCTCGATCTCGGCTTCGAACAGGCGGTGGTAGTTCAGTTCGGATCGCAGGTGCAGGAACACGGCACCGAGACCGACGGCCGCACGGTCCATGAAGACGAATTCCTGTGGAACCGTGACCGGACCGCGCTCTTTGAGCGCCTGATGCACGGAGAAGGCTTCCCGCCGTCCGTAGGCGCCGGGCTCGACGCCGTCCGCGACGGTGCGCGTGCGGTCTTCGAGCAGGGGTCCGTAGATGAACCGGGCCCAGATGTTGAGGATGTCGACGGTTTCCCGGTCGAGGCGCTTGAAGCCCCAGACCTCGTAGGCGTGGACGACGCGGTCCCGATCATCCTCCAGCAGCCCGCGATAGAGGTCGACCACGCCGCCGACGAAGCGCGGGTGGAAGATGCGTACGCAGCCGTAATCGAGCAGGTTGATGCCCTGTGCCTCACCGCCCTCCGAGAAGACGGTATAGTTGCCCAGATGCGGGTCACCGTGGATGACGGCGGCGCGGCTGAACGGGTGCCACCACGCCTTGAACATCGCCTGGGCGATGCGATTGCGGATTTCGATCGGGGCATCGGCGAAATTGAGGATCCGCTCACCGTCGAGCCAGCCGAGGGTGAGGAGCCGCTTCGTCGAGAGGCTGGGATGCACTGTCGGCACCCGCACCGCGTCGATGTCCTTCAGCACATCGCCGTAGAGGGCGGCATGCTTGGCCTCGCGGCCGTAATCGAGTTCCTCGCGGACCCGCGCGCCGATCTCCTTGGCGATCTCCGACGTATCGAGCCAGGAATTCATGCGACGGTGCAGGGCGAAGGCGACCTGAAGCTGCTTGAGGTCGGCTTCCACGGCCGACTGCATGTCGGGATACTGAAGCTTGCAGGCGAGCGGCGCGCCGTCGAGTGATTCGGCGCGATGAACCTGGCCGAGCGAGGCCGCGGCGGCGGGCTTCAGGTCGAATTGGCCGAAGCGGGTCTGCCAGTCGGCCCCGAGTTCGGCCATCATTCGCCGTTTGACGAAGGCCGCGCCCATCGGCGGTGCGTCGGCCTGGAGCTTCTGCAGCTCGGCGGCGTATTCGGGCGGCAGGAGGTCCGGCACGGTGGCGAGCAACTGCGCCACCTTCATGATCGGCCCCTTGAGGCCGCCGAGCGCCTGGGCCAGGGCCGCAGCGTTGTTCAGGCTCGCGC
>JAGTAM010000579.1 GCA_023422485.1 Pseudomonadota bacterium
AGAAGGTGAGGCGCTTCTGGCGCACGTTCTCGGCGACGAGGGCGTCGAGGCCGGGCTCGTAGATCGGCATGCGGCCCTGGTTGAGGGCTTCGATCTTGTCGGGATCCTTGTCGATGCAGACGACCTCATGGCCGAAATCGGCGAGGCAGGCACCCGACACGAGGCCGACATAGCCCGAGCCAATGATCGCGATGCGCATCGGTGATCCGTCTCCCTGCCGCGGCAGCCCTCGGTCCTCGGAAACCGCGGAGGAGGCCGCCCATCACGAGGGTCGGCATATTTTCCCGTGCCGACAATGCGCGCAGCGTGGACGATCTCGGCGCATTCGGGTGACGACCGTGTGATGGTCGGGTGACGCGATTGCTCCGAAAGGCTGTGATCCGACTTAGAAGACGAAGGGCGATGACAGCTCCGGCCTGTGCCTACTGGTCTCCGTAATAGTCGAGGTACCACTTCACGAAAGCGGGGATGCCGGCCTCCAGCGACGTTTCCGGTAGGCGGCCGACGAGATCGTGCAGCAGGTCGGTGCTTGCATGGGTGCGGATCACGTCGCCCGGCGGCAGCGGCTTCAGCACGCGTTCGGCCTTGCGCCCGAGCGCCGCTTCCAGGGCGCCGATCATGGCATCGAGCCGGACCGGACGGCCGCCGCCGATGTTGACGAGGCGGTAGGGCGCCACCGCGCTCAAGGTGTCGGCGGTCGAGACCGGACCGCCCTCGCCCGGCTGCGGCGGGGGACGCTCCGACAGGGCGACGATCGCGTCGATGAGATCGTCGATGTAGGTGAAGTCGCGCTCCGCCGCGCCGTCCCCGAACACCTCGATCGGCTCGCCCGCCAGGATCTTCCGGGTGAAGAGGAACAGGGCCATGTCCGGACGACCCCACGGTCCGTAGACCGTGAAGAACCGGAACGCCGTCGTCGGCACGCGGAACAGGTGGGCGTAGGAATGCGCCATCGCCTCGTTGGCGAGCTTCGAGGCGGCGTAGAGCGTGAGCGGGGAGACCGCACGGTCGGTCTCGTGGAACGGCACGCTGGCATTGCCGCCATAGGCCGAACTGGTCGAGGCCGTGAGCAGGTGCCGGACGGGGTGGGCGCGCACCGCCTCCAGCAGGTTGGCAAACCCGACGAGGTTCGCCTCGACATAGGCGCCAGGGTCGACGAGGCTGTAGCGGACGCCGGCCTGCGCCGCGAGGTGGAACACGAGATCCGGCTTGGCGCGGGCCATCACGTCGAGGAGCGCGCCGGGCGTCTCCAGCCGGGCCTCCACCGCCTCGAAGCCGGGATGCCGGGCCAGATCCGCGTGCCGAGACCGCTTCAGCGCGACGTCGTAATAGGGCGAGAGGGCATCGAAGCCGGTCACGGTATGGCCTGCCGCCAGCAGGTGCCGGCTCAGCGCGTGGCCGATGAAGCCGGCGGAGCCCGTGACAAGAGCGTGCATGCGAGGCCCGTCGCGCCGAATTCCCGAGGATGAAGCGGGATAGCCTTCGCAGGCGCGCCTCGCAAGAAATGCGATCGTGGTTGCGAGAACCCCGGACGGGTGCCCCTGAAAATCCTTGAGGGGAACGTTGCCGCCTCTGCTCGATTTCCGATTTGGAAGGTTTTCCGGTGCGTTGTCACGCGCCGGGCACCCTGTCAGTCCGGTCAAGCCTGCTTCCAGCGCGGACCTGTCGCGCCGGCTCAGGGGTTGTTTCTTGGGGAATCAGGTATACTTACGCCAGACTATCAGCCGACCTATGCCTTGCGCCCGCCCGCGACGCGGGTCCCGACGTCTGCCGGGGCCGAACGCCGTTGCACGGAAGGGGTGAGACCATGGGGCCGGCCGAGACATCCATCCAGGCCCAGGGCGCCGTGTCGCCCCTCGCTTGGGTCCAGCGAGTTCGAACACCGAGTGTCCGCACGATGAACCAACTTTTCCGCCTGCCGCAAGTCGGCGAGGCCGATGCGATTGCCGAGCCCTCCGCCGATCTCCGTGTCCCCTTCGCGCAATCCGGCACCTTCGTCTGCAAGTTCATCATCGGTGAGCCGAGCGACCAGGCCGTATGCTGCGGGGCCCCGGTCGCCGACGGCAAGAGCTGGTGCGCCTACCACCGCCGCATCGTGTTCGAGCCGGCCCGTCCCGGCCGCGTTCGCTGAGGCATTTTGCTGAAGCATGACGCGCGCATCCTTGGCGCGCATCGATTCGCCTCGGGCGCCCGGCTCCGCTTGGGCGCCCGCTTTCTTTGATCTAATCCGCGCCGAAAGCATCGAACGGAGACGGCTGGCTGACTACCGCGGGCGGGAGACCCGGCCCGCGCCAGCGCATGACGAGATGTCCGCCCTCGCGCATCCCGACGCTGCGATAAACGGAGACTCCCTCCGGCGGTAAGCCGAGATCCCTGGACCGGTTACCGACCGTTCCGAACCGGCGCTGCTCGTAATAGGCGTCCGCCGGAGCATCGGGCGGGATGTCGCCGTAGACCGGGCGCAGGTATCGCACCGACGCCGCCCTCACCTCTCTCGGCAAAACCATCCGCCGCATCGCGACCCGTCGGCTCGGCCGCTCCGCCCTGCGCACCAGGGCAACCCGTTCCTGCCGTGCCGGCCGCGCGCGAACTGCGGCCGTTCGGATCCGCTCGCGGCGAAGCTTGGCCGCACGCCGGGATGAGCGAGCCTCGAAGCGGGCCGCGCGCTGCGGCTCGTCGATCTTGGCGGGCGTCGAGACCGCATTCGAGCTGATGCTCTTCGTCTGTGGATCGACCTTGGCCGGTGGATCGGTCCACTGGCCGGCCGCCTTGCCGTCGGTTGGGGAAGGGCCCGGCTTGTCCTGCGCAGCGGCAGGGCTGGCCGACAACAGGGTGCCGAGCAGGACCAGGAGGGTTCGAAAGCGGCTGCCGCGCGACATGGGAAATCCCCTCGGAATCGGAGATGGACAACGCCGGCCGTCAGCTCCTGCGCCGGGTGCAACGATCGCGCCGTGGAAGCTCCCAGCAAAGGTAGGGGGGCCTGCCTGCAGCGTCCATAGATCCATGTATCAAAACGCGAACTTCATCGGTTCTTCCACTACAGGTCTTGGGCAGGACGCTTCCTCCCGAAGCTCTGCACCCCTATCGTCGCCGTTCGATACAGCCGGGGCCGCGGCGGGGTTCGGTCTGTTCTTTCGACGATCTCAGGAGTCGATATGGCAGCGGACGGCACGACGGCGCGGCGCCTCTGGATCCGCGATCCGCTGGCGATCCTGGCGGAGGGGGCCGGAGGGGGCGTCGTCGTCGAGGGCAGCCGCATCGCCGAGACGGTGCCCGCGGGCGCACACCCCTCCGCTCCGGTCGACGAGACCTTCGAGGCCGGGCGGCACGTGGTCATCCCCGGCCTCGTCAACACGCATCACCACTTTTTCCAGACGCTCACCCGCGCCCATCCGGTGGCGATCAACAAGCCGCTGTTTCCCTGGCTGCAGGCGCTCTACGGCATCTGGGGCCGGCTCAACCCGGAGGCGTTCCGCCTCGCCACCCGGCTCGCCTATACCGAGCTGCTGCTCTCCGGCTGCACCACGGCGGGCGACCATCACTACCTGTTCCCACAGGGGTTGGAGAACGCCGTCGACATTCAGGTCGAGGAGGCCCGGGCGCTGGGCATCCGCGCCGTCGTCACCCGCGGCTCGATGAGCCTGTCGAAGGAGGATGGCGGCTTGCCGCCCAGGGCGCTGGTGCAGGACGACGACACCATCCTCGCCGACAGCGAACGGGTGCTGCGCCTGTTCCACGATCCCGAACCCGGCGCGATGGTGCGGATCGGGCTCGCGCCCTGTTCGCCCTTCGCCGTCACCAAGCGGCTGATGCGCGAGAGCGCCGCGCTCGCCGAGCGCTACGATTGCCCGCTCCACACCCATCTCGGCGAGACCCGCGACGAGAACGCCTTCTGCCTGGAGGCCTTCGGCCAGCGTCCGGTCGATTATCTCGAGGAGGTCGGCTGGATGACGCGCCGGGCATGGCTCGCCCACGGCATCCATTTCGAGGACGAGGAGGTGCGCCGCCTCGGCGCGGCCGGCGTCGGCGTGTGCCACTGCCCGACCTCGAACATGGTGCTGGCCTCGGGCCATTGCCGGACCTGCGAGCTGGAAGCGGCAGGCTCGCCCGTCGGCCTCGGCGTCGACGGTTCGGCCTCCAACGACAGCTCGAACCTGATGGAGGGCGTGCGCCACGCCCTGATGATCAACCGCCTGACCTACGGCGCCGAGGCGGTGACCCATCGCGACGCCCTGCGGTGGGCGACCGAGGGCTCCGCCGCCTGCCTTAACCGTGACGATATCGGCCGGATCGAGGCCGGCAGGCAGGCGGATCTGGCGCTGTTCACCCTGGACGAACTGCGCTTCTCCGGTGCCCACGATCCGCTCGCGGCGCTCGTGCTGTGCGGCGCCCACCGGGCCGACCGGGTGATGGTCGCCGGTCGCTGGCGGGTGGTCGATGGTCAGCCGCTCGGTATCGAGACCGGGCGCCTGCGCGAGGAGCATTCACGGCTCGCCCGTGATCTGTTCGGCTGATGTCTCGCCTTCTTCGGCCGCCGAAACCGTACGCACCGGCAGGGCGGGCCCGCCCTGCCGGAGATCCGCCGCCCGATGCCCGACGAGGCGGCCACTCTGTCGATCCGGTCTGGCTCGGACCTAAGCGCTCGGGCACGGCATTTCTGCCGACCGCGACCCGCACGGGCGGTTCAAGGGACGGGCGCCTGACACGTGCGAAGGTGAGCGCCGAGCGTGTGCCCCGTGGCACGCACCTTAATCCCGGGGGAAGCCTGCCCTGTGCTGACGCGCACGCCGCGGGAAAGGATCGTGCCAACTGCTGATGATCTGGGCAAAATTCTGCAGTTTTCTTGTAAATATCTGATTTGAATATCGATTTTGAAAGGACTTCAGGCGCGTCTCTTTGTGCTTTGCCGTTCGATGGCGTCGAGCCTGCCTTCGCGGAAGGCAAACTCTGGCGATGTGGGAGGCATCGCTGCACAGATTCTATGATGCAAGCCTCGGCTTCGTGCTTAAATCCTGAACCGGAAGACCTCGTTCAGGAGTCGCACAATGTCCGCACGTACCGTCTCGGCCGCTCTCTTGGTGCTCGCCTTCTCGGCAGGTGGCGCCCTTGCCGGCGATCGGGGCCGGATGCCCGCGAATGCGCAGGCTGAGACCACCGGCAGCATCAAGAGCTCCAGCCAACCGTTCAGCCTCTTCGAGGCTCCGCCCTATGATCCGCGCGACCTCGGGCCGCGCGCGACGGGCGGCAGCGGCTTCAACCCCGACACCGCCCGCGCACGCCATTACGCGCGCTGAGGCTACGACTGGGGGCGATCACCCGCGTTCAGCGATGAAGATCGCCCCTGGTCCCCTGCATTGCCGGTCCCCCTCGTCCGTCGGTGACGGCGGTGGGGCATCAGGCGATCGCGCATCGTCCCGAGAGGCCGTCAGGCTTTCGCGACGGTGAAGGAGAAGAGTTCAGGGCTGCGTGCCGGATCGGACACCCATCACGATGCTGGGGGGGCGGTTCGGCGCGGCAGGACCCGGTAGTGGCGTCCGGCGTAGAGCAAGCCGTCGATGTCCCTGATCGGGGCGAGGGCCTCGACCGCGCAAATCAGCACGTCGTGGGTGCCGACCTCGTGCCGATCGACGATGCGGCAGTCGAAGGCCACGAGGGCATCCGGCAGAACCGGTGCTCCAGTCTGCAAGGTGCCCCAATCCCGCCCGTTGAAGCGCTTGTCGCGCGGTACGCGGCCGGCGAAATCGACCGCGAGGCCCTCGTGCGCCGCCGTCAGCGTGTTGATGCAGAGCACGCCGTTTCGAAGAAAGGCGGGATAGGCGGAGGAGCCACGGTTGAGGCAGACCAGCAGAGTCGGCGGACCGTCACTGACGCTGCACACCGAGGTCGCCGTGAGACCCGCCCGGCCGCCCGGCCCGTCTGTGGTGACGAGATGCACCGCGCTCGCGAGTTGGGCCATCGCCTCGCGATAGGCCGAGGCGGCGAGGGTCTCCAGGTCGGATGAAGTCATAGGGTTACGCCTCTCGGGGCCGAAATCGGGTCCCGATCGTTGAGCAGGACGTCGCAAGGCCCGGTCGAGCGCTCGCGAAAGCATGACGCGGTGGGCGTTCCGGCCGTTCCGGTCAAGGGCGCGGGCACCGTCCGGAGCGATCGCGACGCGATCGTCCCGTGCGTTGCCGAAGATCGGTGCGGGATGGCACCGGGCGGAGGCCGTCCGTCGTCTTGCGGACCAGGCCGGCCCTGTCGGATGAAGCGCGGGTCAAAAACCTTCGGAGGCTGTACCATCCCCGCTGCCGAACCGCATCGCCCGGCCCCGGTCCGCCAGCGCTCGCACGGGATCGTGCGCCTGCGCGCCGCCCCGGCCGGCACCGCCGCGCACGCCCCGACGCGGATCGTGGATCTCGCCGAGAGCGGTCCCCTGCGCCTGCGCTTCCCCCGCCAGGGCTCCGAGCGGATGCTGGAGGGCGTCCTGGTCAATACCGGCGGCGGCGTCGCCTGCGGTGACCTGTTCGAGGTCTCGGTCGAGGTCGAGGCCGGCGGCGCCTGCCTGATGACCACGACCGCGGCGGAGAAGATCTACCGTTCGGACGGGCCGGATGCGGAGATCCTCAACCAGGCGAGCGTCGGCTCGGGGGCGCGCCTCGACTGGCTGCCGCAGGAGACGATCCTGTTCGACCAGGCCCGGCTCCGGCGCCGGTTCGAGGCGGATCTCGCCCGCGACGCCGCGCTGCTCGTGGCAGAGATTGCGGTGCTCGGCCGGGCGGCGCGAGACGAGAGCCTGCAGGAGGCCCTGTTCGAGGATCGCTGGCGCATCCGCCGCGACGGCCGCCTCGCCTATGCCGACAATCTGCGCCTCGACGGCCCGGTGAGCGCGCTGATCGCCCGCACCGCGATCGGCGGCGGCGCCCGCGCGCTCGCAACGATCCTCGACTTCTCGCCCGGTGCCGAGGCGCGGATCGACGAAGCGCGCACCCTTCTCGGCACGCTGCCTGACTCCGTCGAGGCGGGCGCGAGTGCCTGGAACGGCCATCTCGCCGTGCGGATGCTGGCGCCCACGGTCGCGCCGCTGCGCGAGGGTGCCGCCCGTTTCCTGGCCGCGTGGCGCGGGCGGCCGATGCCGCGCGTCTGGCAGAGCTGACACACCGGCCGACCCGCTTGACCTCGGGCCGCGCATGATCCTTGCTCCCGCTGGCCCTCAGGCCCGGCCGCCGGCCACCTCAGCCCTTTGCCTCAGGACGCACGCCTTGCTCCTCACGCCCCGCGAGAAAGACAAGCTCCTCGTCGCCATGGCCGCCCAGGTGGCCCGCAACCGGCTGGCGCGCGGGGTCAAGCTCAACCATCCCGAGGCGGTCGCCCTGATCACCGACTTCGTCGTCGAGGGCGCCCGCGACGGCCGCTCCGTCGCTGAACTGATGCAGGCGGGGGCCACCGTCCTCGATGCCTCGCAGGTGATGGAGGGGGTGCCGGAGATGATCCACGACATCCAGGTCGAGGCGACCTTTCCCGACGGCACAAAGCTCGTCACGGTCCACCACCCGATCCGCGGCGTCCCCTCGGCGGACGTGCCCGGCACCGTAACGACCCTGCCCGGCGAGATCGTCTTCAACGCGGGCGCGCCGCGCACCGTGATCGAGGTTGCCAATACCGGCGACCGTCCCATTCAGGTCGGCTCGCACTACCACTTCTTCGAGGTGAATCCGGGCCTCGTCTTCGATCGCGACAAGGCCCGCGGCCAGCGCCTCGACATCGCGCCGGGCACCGCGGTGCGCTTCGAGCCGGGCTCGACCCGCGCAGTGGCGCTCGTGCCGCTCTCGGGAGACCGAAAGGTCTTCGGCTTCCGCGGCGACGTGATGGGTCCTCTGTGAGCCTGACCGACGAGGTGCACGAGCGCGACCGAGGGATGATGGCGCTCGATGCCGAGGCGCATTTGTTGACGACGAAAAAGCGCGGCGTCTGCGCGATCTCCGGCGTCGAGATGAACCGCCGCAATCTCGTTCCGTTGGCGAGCCTGCGTCCGGCGCTCGCCGGACATATCCGGTCGGACTATCCGGGCCTTGCCGACGACGCGCTCATCAGCGTCAAGGAACTCGCCCGGTACCGCACCCGCTACGTCGCCGAACTGCTGGCGGAGGAGCACGGCGAGTATTCCGATCTCGACCGCCAGGTGGCCGAGAGCATCGCCGCGCAAGACACGATCGCCGAGAACGTCGAGGAAGATTACGACGAGCACCGCAGCTTCGGCGAGCGCGTCTCGGACGGCTTGGCGGCCTTCGGCGGGTCCTGGGCCTTCCTCATCAGCTTCGCGCTGGTGCTTGCCGCCTGGATGGCAGTGAACGTCACCATGGGTGAGAGGGGGGCGTTCGACCCCTACCCGTTCATCCTGCTCAACCTCGCCCTGTCCTGCCTCGCGGCGATCCAGGCGCCGATCATCATGATGAGCCAGAGCCGGCAGGACAAGAAGGACCGCCTGCGCTCGAACAACGATTACCGCGTCAACCTGAAGGCGGAGCTGGAAATCAGGCACCTGCACGAGAAGATGGATCATCTCGTCACGAAGCAGTGGCAGAGACTGGCTGAGATCCAGCAGATCCAGCTCGAGATGCTTCAGGAGATGCGCACCCGTGTGGCGCGCAAGCCGGTCGTTAAGGTCAAGAAGGTCGTGCGCAGGAAGCGCGCGAAGCCGGCGGCCTCCGACGCGGCTCCGCCCGCCGGCGGGGCCGGGCCGCCTTCTGGACCGCCCTCGTCCGATCCCGCGGCCTGAGGGTCACCTGTCCGATCCCCTCGGCACCGATCCTGCCTGCCTTCCCTGGCGTCCCCGAATCCGAGTGTTTCCCATGTCTGCCCGCCTGCCCCGCGCCGCCTATGCCGACATGTTCGGCCCGACCACCGGCGACCGCATCCGGCTCGCCGACACCAGCCTGGAGATCGAGGTCGAGCGCGACTTCACGACCTACGGCGAGGAGGTGAAGTTCGGCGGCGGCAAGGTGATCCGCGACGGGATGGGCCAGTCGCAGGCGACGAACGCGCAAGGCGCCGTCGACACCGTCATCACCAACGCCGTCGTGCTGGATCACTGGGGCATCGTGAAGTGCGATGTCGGCATCGTGCGCGGCCGCATCGTCAGGCTCGGCAAGGCCGGCAACCCGGACGTTCAGCCGAATGTCGACATCGTCGTCGGCCCCGGCACCGAGGTGATCGCGGGCGAAGGCAAGATCCTCACCGCCGGCGGCTTCGACAGCCACATCCACTTCATCTGCCCGCAGCAGATCGAGGAGGCCCTGTGTTCCGGCGTCACGACGATGCTGGGCGGGGGCACCGGCCCGGCACACGGCACCTTCGCCACCACCTGCACACCCGGCCCCTGGCACATCGCCCGGATGATCGAGGCGGCGGACCACTTTCCGATGAACCTCGCCTTTGCCGGCAAGGGCAACGCCTCGGTTCCGGGTGCCCTGGAAGAGATGATCCGCGCCGGCGCCTGCGCGATGAAGCTGCACGAGGATTGGGGCACGACGCCCGCGGCGATCGACACCTGCCTGACGGTGGCCGACGCCCATGACGTGCAGGTCATGATCCATACCGACACGCTCAACGAATCGGGCTTCGTCGAGGACACGATCGCCGCCTTCAAGGGCCGCACCATCCACGCCTTCCACACGGAGGGCGCGGGCGGCGGCCATGCGCCGGACATCATGAAGGTGGCGGGCCTCGCCAACGTCCTCCCGTCCTCGACGAACCCGACGCGGCCCTTCACGAAGAATACCATCGACGAGCATCTCGACATGCTGATGGTGTGCCACCACCTCGATCCGTCGATTCCCGAAGACCTCGCCTTCGCCGAGAGCCGCATCCGCAAGGAGACCATCGCGGCGGAGGACATCCTGCACGACATCGGCGCGCTCTCGATGATGTCCTCCGACAGCCAGGCGATGGGCCGGGTGGGCGAGGTCGTGATCCGCACCTGGCAGACCGCCGACAAGATGAAGCGCCAGCGCGGCGCCCTGCCCGGAGACGCGTCGGGCAACGACAACCTGCGGGCGCGACGCTACGTGGCGAAGTACACGATCAACCCGGCTATTGCCCACGGCGTGTCGCGGCACATCGGCTCGGTGGAGGCGGGCAAGCTCGCCGACCTCGTCCTGTGGACGCCCGCCTTCTTCGGGGTGAAGCCGGACCTCGTCCTCAAGGGCGGCATGATCGCGACCGCGCCGATGGGCGACCCCAACGCCTCGATCCCGACGCCGCAGCCGGTGCATTACCGGCCGATGTTCGGCGCCTACGGCCGCGCCCCGTTTGCGACGGCGCTGACCTTCGTCTCGAGGGCCGCGATCGAGGACGGCGTGAAGGAGCGTCTGCGCGTCTCCAAGGAGCTGGTCGCGGTGGAGAACGTGCGCGGCGGCATCTCGAAGAAGAGCATGATCCTCAACGACGCGACCCCGGTGATCGAGATCGACCCCGAGACCTACGACGTGCGCGCCGACGGCGAGTTGTTGGTCTGCGAGCCAGCCGAGGTTCTGCCGATGGCGCAGCGCTACTTCCTGTTCTGAGTCATGATCCGCGCCACCCGCGTCATCCGCCGCGACCGTCTCGGCTCCGGCGAGATCGTCGATCGCATCGTGCTCGATTCGAACGACCGCCACCGCCGCCGCATGGCGATGCGCGGCGTCGGGGGCACCGCCTTCCTGCTGGACCTGCACGAGGCCACCGTGCTCGATGACGGCGACGCCCTCGCCCTGGAGGACGGCCGCCTGGTCTGGGTCGAGGCGGCGCCGGAGACGTTGCTGGAGATCCGCGCGCCCTCCCCGCACGCGCTCAAGCGGCTGATCTGGCACATCGGCAACCGGCACATCCCCGCCGAGATCGGCGAGGAGGCGGTGTGGATCGCCCACGACCACGTGCTCGCCGAGATGGTGCGGGGCTTGGGCGGCAGCGCCGAGCCGGTGACGCGGCCGTTCCGGCCCGAGGGCGGCGCCTATGCCGGCGGACACGACCATGGCCGTTCGCATGATCACCCGCACGCCCATGATTGACGCCCTGCGGCTGATGGCATGGCTGTCGCCGACCTATCCGGTCGGCGCCTTCGCCTATTCCCACGGACTCGAATGGGCGGTGGAGTGTGGCGACGTGCGGGACGCCGCCACCCTCGCCGATTGGCTCGCCGATGTGCTGGAGCGGGGTTCGGGGCGCAACGACATGATCCTCTGCGCCGCCGCCCACCGCGCCGCGGCGGCGGGCGACGAGGCAGGACTTGCCGAGACCAACGACCTCGCCCTGGCGCTCGCTCCCTCCCGCGAGCTCCACCTGGAGACGAGCCAGCAGGGCCGCAGCTTCCTC
>JAGTAM010000590.1 GCA_023422485.1 Pseudomonadota bacterium
GGCCGGCAACGGCAACGACGGCGCACCGGTCACCCAGCAGGCCTGCACCGGCGCCACCGAGCAGCTCTGGCGGGTGCGGGCCACCGCGGGCGGCTCCGCGCTGGTCAACGCCGCCAGCGGCAAGTGCCTCGACATGAGCCTGGCGCGCCTGCCGACCGGCAACGGCACGGAGGTCATTCAGTGGGGCTGCCACGGCGGCACCAACCAAGCCTGGACGACGCGGGCGCAAGGCGGAGGCAACGCCCTGACCACCGCGGCAGCGCCCAACCTCTGCCTCGACGTCCTCGGGATCTCGCCGCAACCCGGCGCGGCGACGGTGGTGTGGGCCTGCCACGGCGGCGGCAACCAGACTTTCTCCAGCGCCACCCTCACCCAGTGAGGCCCGCGCCCCACCGACGCCGGACACGGCGCGGCGGGGCGCTCCGACGCAGTGAGCGAAGCCGTGCTCCGCGCGTGCGGGGAGCCGGTCTCACAACGATCCGAAAGGAATGCGTCGTAGCATCAAGCGATCCGGAGGCGAGAGGACCGGCCGGCAGACGATGGGAAGCAGGATCCGCCCATGAGCGACGGAGCGAGAGCATCGTCCCGAAAGGCGGCCGCCGGCTTTCGGACGGGGACCATGCAAGGACGAGAATCCGGGCGCGACGGCTTCACGCTGATCGAGATGCTGGTGACGCTGGCGATCCTCACCGCCGCCGTCACCCTTGGGACGCGCTCCGTCGTCCTGGGCGAGACCGCGCGCCAGCCGGGCCGGATCGCCGACCGGGTCGCCGCCGAGATCGATCGGCTGCGGGCCGAGGCGCTCCGCACGGGCCGGGCCGGCCGCCTCGTCTACGATGCGGAGGCGGGCCGATTCCTCAGCTCCCGTCCAGGCGCCGCGCCGATCCCGGCCGGATCCCTCGACGTCAGCGTCGCCGTGCCGCCGTCGTCCCGCGGGGCACCGGGCGAGATCAGGCTCCTGCCGGATGGCAGCGCCTCGGGCGGCCGCATCGTCCTTCTCGCGCACGGGTCGGGGATCGGGGCGACCGTGACGGTGGCGCCCCTGACCGGCCGCGTGCGCCGGGAGCCGCAGCCGTGAACCGGTGGCACCGATTGCGGCGACGTTTCCGCTGGATGATGCGCGCCGGCTCCGGGCGGGTGCAGACGGCAGAGGCGGGCTTCACCATCGCCGAGGTGCTCGTCGCCTTCGCGGTGGCGAGCCTCGGCACCCTGATCGCCCTGGAGATCGCCGGCATGACCGCCACCGGGATCCGGCGCCTCGACATCGCCCGCGTCGGCCTCGACGAGGCCGAGGGCATCGCCCTGCGCCACGCCGCGGCAGGCCCGCTTCGGCCCGGACTGAGCCGGGGCGCCTTCTCGGACGGCCGGGCCTGGACGCTTCGCGTCACCGATACCCGTCCCGCCTTCGGCCGGATGCAGGTCCCCCCGTTCTTCCTGATCGAGGTGTTCCGGGGCGAACCGGGGAGCGAGGCGATCTACACCACGCTGGTCTCGGGGGAGCCCGATGGCCGAGGCTGAGTCGGAGGCCGGCTTCACCCTGATCGAGATGATCGTCTGCCTCGCGCTCGCGGCCCTGCTCGGCCTGTTGCTCGTCAGTGCGATCCGCGTGGCGGGCACGGCCACCGCCGCGGCCGGCGCCGTCGCGGCCGCCGAGGAGGTGCAGTCCGTCCGGGATCACCTGCGCCGGACGCTCGGCAGTCTCACGCCGCGTCGCATCGACGGAACCGGCCCGGTGCTGCAGGGCGGGCCGGACGGCCTGCGAGCCGCGATCGGCGCCGATCAGGCCCTGGAGCGGCCGCTCGATCTCACCGTCGCCCTGAGCGGTCTTCCGCGAGGCGACGGCCGTTTCGATCTCGTCGAGAATCGCGCGCCGCTCGAAAGCCTGCCGGGCGCCATGCCCTCGGGCGACCTCGCCGCCCCCTCGGAGGTTCTGCTGCACGGCATCACCGGCCTGTCGATCCGCTATTTCGGGGCGCTCAAGGACCGCACCCCGCCGAGTTGGCATCCGGTCTGGCAGCCGACCGGAGACGCGTCCGGCCGCCTGCCCGGCCTCGTCGAGATTCAGGTCGCCTTCGCCCCCCGCGACCCGCGGCGCTGGGCTCCGCTCGTCATCGCCCTCGGCAACCGGCGATGAAGGCTCGCCGCCGAAGCGCATGCAGGCCCGGCACGGGGCCCGGGCGGGCGGGAGAGGCCGGCTTCGTCCTCCTGTCCGTCCTCGGCATCCTCGCCGTGGTGAGCGCGATCCTGGCCGGCGCACTGCTGCAGGTCCGCTCCGGCACGGCCCTGACGCAGGCGCGCGGACGGATCGTCCAGCTCCAGGGCATCGCCGACGGGATCACGCGCCTGATCGCCTACGATCTCGGCGTGCGGCGGGCCTATCGTCTCTCCGGCCTCGACTTCCCCGAGGACGGCACCGTCATGGCCTGTCCCTTAGGTGGCAGCCGGACCGCCTTCGTGTCGTTGCAGGACCAGGGACGCCTGATCGATCTGAACCGGACCCCACGGCCGGCGATGGAGGACGCCTTTCGCCGGCTCGGCGTGCCGGATCGGGCGGCCCTCGCCGTCGCCGCCGAGATCGTCGATTACCGCGACGCCGACGACGTCCCCGAACCCACGGGCGGCGCCGAGCTGCCGCAATACCGCGGGCACGGTCTTCCCTGGGGGCCGCGCAACGCCCCCTTCGCCGGCGTGGACGAGATCGAGCGGCTGCCCTCGATGACGCCGGACGTCGCCGCGATCCTGAGGCCGGTGCTGACCGTCTACAACGAGGGCGGCCGCTTCGATCTCGCCGCCCTCGTGACGCGGCTGCGCCCAGCCCACCTCGACGGGTCCCTGCGCCAGGCCCGGCCCGTCCCGTCGCCGCGCCAGTACTTCCGGATGTCGGTCGTCGTCGAACAGGCCGGGACGCGCGCGGGACGCTCCGCGATCTACGCGCTCGGCGGCACGCGCACGGGCACGGATTTCCTGAGCTGGCAGCAGGCCTCGGCCCTCACGACGACGGCCGCCCTCTCGCACCGCGCCTGCGCGACCGTCGCGGCCGCCCTGAGGGCCGCCGGCCCCGAGTGACCCCGGAGTGACGCAGACGGGACGGAGCCGGCCCCATCGACCGGAGGCGGTCTGAAACCGGCGGCGCCCGCCCAGGCCCTCGCGCCCATCGACCGCCTTGCGCTGGATCAAGGCATCCGTGCCGGGCGGCCGGCAAGGATGGCGCCGTCGAGCGGAAGGGGAAGCCCCGGGAGGCGAGATTGGCTTACGCGAACATCCTGGTCTCGGTCGATCTCGGAGGGGCCGCCTCGGACCGCGTCCGGCTCGCCGCCGGCCTCGCGCAGCGCTTCGAGGCGACGCTGACCGGGGCGGCCGCCTGCAAGGTGCCGGCACCGGACTACGTGCGCGATATCGGCGAAATCGACGACGAGGAGCCGCAATTCGAGGAGAAGGCCCGCGCCGCGCTCGCGCAGGCGCGGGATCTGTTCGAGCGCTCCGTCGACGCGCCGCTGCGCCGCGACTGGCGCGAGGCCCTGGCCGGTCCGATCACCCATCTCGTCGAGCAGGCGCGGGCAGCCGACCTTCTCGTCGTGGGGCGCTGCGGCCCCGAAGACGCCGCGCCCGGCGCCCTCGGCGTTCCGCCCGGCCCCGTGCTGATGGAGGC
>JAGTAM010000597.1 GCA_023422485.1 Pseudomonadota bacterium
CTGATGCAGGAGGCCCGGATCACGGAAGCCTTCCGCTTCACCGCGGTGCTCACCGACGGCGAGAGCCTCACCGCCTTCCGCTGGGCCTGCGACGGCCGCCCGCCGAGCCTGTACTATCGCGAGAGCGAGCGCGGCCTCACCGTCGTCTCCGAGCCGATCGACGGCTGCAAGGAGGGCTGGACGATCGTGCCCAAGGGCGGAACGCTGCGGGCGAGCCGCGGCCACCGTGCCACCGTCAGCCTGCCGCGCACGGAGCGCGCCGCCGCCTGATGCAGGCTTGCCCTGAGCCCGCAGCCATGGTGAAGGTTTCGAAAGGACGAGTCCTTTCGCGGGTGCAGGGCTAAAGCCCTGCAAATCGGCTTCGCCGGCTTCAGGGCTCTGCCCTGAAAACCCGCCAAAGGGCCTCAAGGCCCTTTGGAATCCCCCGATGATGATCGAGCTTGAGACGGTCGCGGGCCTGTTAGGCGTGGCCGTGGTGGCGGGCGCCATCGACGCCATCGCCGGCGGCGGCGGGCTGATGACCCTGCCGGCCCTGCTGCTCGCCGGGCTCGATCCGGTGAGCGCGATCGCCACCAACAAGCTCCAGGGCAGCGCCGGCTCGGTCTCGGCCACGATCGCCTTCGCCCGGCGCGGACTGATCCGCTGGCGCGAGGCCGCCCCCGCCGCACTCGGGGCCGGGCTCGCCTCCGTCGCGGGCGCGCTCTGCGTCAGCCTGCTGCCGCGCCCGGTCCTCGACGCGCTGGTGCCGGTCATGCTCGTCGGCATCGCGCTCTATTTCGCCACGGCGCGACGGATGAGCAACGAGGACGCGGCGGCACGCATCACCCCCGGCCTGTTCGCGGTGACGCTGGCGCCGGCCGTCGGCTTCTACGACGGCGTGTTCGGCCCCGGCGCCGGCTCGTTCTACATGATCGGCTTCGTCACCCTGCTCGGCCTCGGCGTGGTGCGCGCCACCGCCCACACCAAGCTCTCGAACGCCGCGAGCAATCTCGGCAGCCTCGCCCTGTTCACGCTCCAGGGCGCGGTGATCTGGCCCGTGGGGCTCGCCATGGCGGCGGGTGCCTTCCTCGGCGCCCAGGTCGGCTCGGCGCTCGCCGTACGCCTCGGCGCCCGGCTGATCCGGCCGCTCCTCGTGGTCATCGCCTGCGCGATGGCGCTGCGCCTCCTGTCGAACCCGGCCAACCCCCTGCGTCAGGCCGTGGCCGGGCTCTTTTCGTAAGCGTCTCGAGCCCCTTGCGGGCCGAGGCTTCAGCGCGGGATGAAGGCCCAGTAGTCGAGATCGAGGATCACCGACGGGTCATAGCCCTCGCCCTGCTTGTCGGGATAAGCGCCGCAGGGCTGGTTCTTGGCCGCCACGGTGCGCAGGCGCAGGGCGCCGATATCGCTGCGGCCGGGCAGTTCGGCGGTCTCCAGCACCTCGGACCAGGCATAGACCGTGTCGCCGGCAAACAGCGGCGCCACGTGCCGGCCGGCATTGATGCCGCCGATGGCAAACGCGTTGGCGAGCCCGTTGAAGCTGAGCGCGCGGGCGAGCGAGATGACGTGGCCGCCATAGATCAGCCGCTTGCCGAACTTGGTCTCCCGGGTCGCGACGGCGTCGAAATGGACCTTGGCGGTGTTCTGGAACAGGCGCGTGGCGATCTGGTGCTCGGCCTCCTCGACGGTCATGCCGTCGACATGGTCGATCTTCTCGCCGACCGCGTAATCGCCGAAGCGGTGCGGGCTGCCGGCCAGCGCGTCGTCGTAAGCCGCCGGATCGAGCGGGGGCAGGGCACTCGCGAGGTCGGCCGGGTTCACGACCTTGGCGAGCTGGGGCACGTGCTCCTCGGCGATCTGGGCTTGCGGGTCGCGCTTGCGCACGAGCACCCAGCGGCAATAGCTCAGCACGGTCCGGCCCGCGGCATCCGAGCCGGTGGAGCGCACGTAGACCACGCCGGTCTGGCGGTTGGAGCTCTCCTTCAGGCCGATCACCTCGGAGACCGTGGAGAGCGTCTCGCCGGGATAGACCGGGCGGTGGAAGCCGCCCTCGGCGTAGCCCAGATTGGCCAGGGCGTTGAGGGAGATGTCCGGCACGGTCTTGCCGAACACCACATGGAAGGTGAGCCAGTCGTCGAGCGGGCTCGCCGGATAGCCGATCGCACGCGCGAAGGCGTCCGAGGATTGCACGGCGAAGCGCGGGCCGTAGAGAGCGGTGTAGAGTGCCACGTCGCCCGTGGTGACGGTGCGGGGCGTGGCGTGGCGGATGATCTCCCCGAGGCGGAAATCCTCGAAGAAGCGGCCCGGATTGGTCTTCATGGCTTGCGCGTCGCTCCCGTCACGGCTCTTCCTGGCCGGGGCGGTCCCGCTCTGAATACGATATTCAGTCGAGACCCTAACGTCCTGATTCCGCATCGGCTTTTCGGACGGGCCGGCGCCTCTCCGCAAATCCGCTGCCCCCTCGCCTTAGCAACGGGTCCGGCCCGCGCGCAATGGCGCGCCGCCGGCCCGGCGGGTCAGAAGGCGATCTGGATGTAGAGGTCGGTGACGAGCTTCTGCACGAAGAGCAGAAGCAGGATCAGGATGATCGGCGAGATGTCGACGCCGCCGAGATTGGGCAGCAGATTGCGGATCGGCCGCAGCACCGGCTCGGTGACGCGGTAGAGGAACTCGCCGATCTGCGACACGATCGGGTTGCGCACGTTGACCACGTTGAAGGCCACGAGCCAGCTCAGCACGGCGCTCGCGATGAGGACGTAGATGTAGAGCTGGATGATGGTGTTGAAGAGCCAGAGCAGGGCGTTCATGCGGGGGGTATCGGTCCTCGTCGCCCCAAACGCACGTCCGGCGCGGAAGGCGCGGGGCGCGGCGGGAAATTTCCGGAATTGACAGGCCGAAGCGGACAAGCCTACAAGGCCCTCGCCTCGGACGGGGCTGTAGCTCAGATGGGAGAGCGCCGCAATCGCACTGCGGAGGTCAGGGGTTCGAATCCCCTCAGCTCCACCATTCTCTTCTTCGGTTTTTCGCTTAACTGACAAGGGTTTGGTGGCATTAGCTAAGAATTCGTCTTAGCGTAAGCCGAAAGCAGATAGCCTCATAGGATCGACCGGTCACACTGGCGTCACAGTGGATGGTCGAGGAATGGCTACGATTCGCAAGAGAGGCTCGTCCTGGCAGGCTCAAGTCAGGCGCGAAGGGTCACCACCAGCCTCAAAAAGTTTCAGCCTGAAAGCAGATGCCATTCGATGGGCGCGCGATTATGAGCGTGCGATCGAACGATCCGAACTACCAGCCAATGCCGGTGATCTTAAGCGGCTGACAGTAGGCGACCTTCTGAGCCGATACGAACGAACGATCACAGTCGCCAAAAAGGGCGCGGAAAAGGAACGCTACAAGATACGCGTCCTGCTGCACCATCCACTCGCAAAGATTTCCTTGCGCAGTCTGACACCGGGCGACCTTGCAGCGTATAGAGACAGTCGATTGAGCATTGTTCAAACGGCGACCGTTCGACGGGAAATCGCCATCCTGCAACATTGCTTCGAAGTTGCGAGAAATGAATGGGATATTCCCCTCTCTTCAAATCCCACCAAGCACGTAGCACAACCTGCAGCCGGAAAGCCACGTGATCTACGTCTGAATGATGGCGACAGAGAACGGATAGAGGAAGCATTAGCCGAAAGTCGCCTATGGTATCTACGGCCACTATTCGTCCTAGCCGTTGAAACAGCTATGCGGCGCGGCGAGCTTCTGTCTCTCCTATGGGCCAACGTCAATCTGCAAAATAAGACCGTCAAAATAGATGATACAAAAAATGGCGCCCCGCGAACAATTCCATTAACGCCGACCGCAATAAAAGAGCTGAAACAGCTCATTCCATCGGACACTAAAGTGTTCCCGATTAGCGATATCGCAGTGCGACTAAGTTGGGAGAGAATAAGAGCAAAGGCCGGCACACCGAATTTACGATTTCATGACCTGCGGCATGAAGCTATAAGCCGATTCTTCGAAATGGGCCTAAGCATCCCGGAGGTATCGCTAGTCAGCGGGCACAAAGATTACAGAATGCTTGCGAGATATACAAATTTGCGACCCGCCGATATTGCGAATAAGCTTTCCTTGCTCAGCAAAGCGAAACTTGTATGCTCCTCCGATGACAACAACTTTGATTGAGCGCCTTGCTATAAGGTTTTAATTCGTAGGCTGACAAAAGCTAATCTACGATCGCTGCCGCCAAACGGTCGTGTTCATGGCTCGCTGCCTACTCAAGGGCTCGCATTACAGAGCTAACGCGCGGCGAGAAGCGGGACATCAGGACCGAATCCGGAACTGTTGTCATGGACCTGCGCGTCACGAAGACAGGGGAGCCGCGCACGGTGCTCCTTCATGCCCACCTGATTGAACTAGTGCTCTGGCTCGCTTGAAATGTCGGGTCGTCGAGTCGCCTCAGAGTGATGGGATCGAAGCTGCCGCGATGCCGAAACTCCACCGTAGTCCCGATAGCGTCGCCAGCGGCCAAGCCAACGAGTGAACCAATCGCACGATCACGGATCGCGTCTAGTGTTCCTGCTCAAGGGTCTCGATGGCGCGAGGACGAGCCTCACGAAACCTCTGAATGGCATCCTCGGGATCAGCACCAAGCTCCACTAAAAGACGCGCCGCGATGGTCCCGGCACGTCAGTGTCGCGCTTCTTCAAGCGCCACCGCATCACGCACAAAGAAACACGCTCCACGCCGCCGAGCAGCAGCGGCCGGACGTGAGGGCCGAGCGCGAGGACTGGTTCGAGGCTCAGGACGAACTCGATCCCGACACCCTCGTCTTCCTCGACGAGACGGCGACCACCACCCACATGGTGCGCCGCTACGGCTGGGCTGCGCGCGGCGAGCGCTGCCGCGTCGCGGTTCCGCATGGGCATTGGAAGACGACCACCGTCACCGCCGCTTTGCGCACGAGCGGAGTGACGGCCACGGCCCTGTTCGACGGGGCCACCAACGGCAGGCGCTTCCGGGCCTACGTCACCGACACCCTGGTGCCCGTGCTGAAGCGAGGTGACACGGTGATCATGGACAACCTTGGCGCTCACAAGGTGGCCGGCGTGCGCGAAGCGATCCAGGCGGTGGGCGCCAAGCTGCTCTACCTTCCGCCCTACTCGCCCGACTTCAACCCGATCGAGCAGGTCTTCGCCAAACTCAAAGCCGACCTGCGCAAAGCCGCCGCGCGTACGCTTCCCGATCTGAAAGCGGCCATCCGATCGGCCTTCCACAGCCTCACTCCAAACGCCTGCCGAAACTGCCTCACAGCGGCAGGATACGACGCATACGATCCAACATGACCGGAGGGTGGAGCAACCATTCCTGTCACAGTGGTGTCACAGCCATTGCTCGAATTTCGTCCGGAGGGTGCCTTGCATTCGTCCTAGGGTAGGGCTAGCGTGAAAGCGTAAACGGTTGATCTGTATGGTCTATTAGGCTTACGGGGCTGTAGCTCAGATGGGAGAGCGCCGCAATCGCACTGCGGAGGTCAGGGGTTCGAATCCCCTCAGCTCCACCAGGTTTTCCGGATGCGGAAAACTCAATGGTGGCCGAGAGTTGGCGAGTTTTTCGCCTTGCATTTCACACAGTTTGACCTGTCGGGAACCGGTCCTACGGTCGCACCCGTTGCGCTGGCGCCGGGCTGGTCCGTAGCGGTCAAGGCTTGCGCCTTCGCAGACCCGCGCCGGGGTCAGGCCGCCGGCAAAATCCGCCGTCTCTCGTCGAATACGATGCCCGCGCCGACGGCTTGAGCGAAGCGCCAGACGACCGTGGCCGTTCGACCGCGACGCCGGAACGAACCACGCTCGGATCGGCACCTTCGATGCGAAGCGTATCCGCGTAATGGTCTGCTCGATACAGCCAAGCTTATCGACATAAGCGAACGCACAAACGCGGGCAGAGACTTTTTTCATTCACGCCGTTTTTTGCAGAACCCTTTCGACACTCGCGACGTTTTGAGGCGTCTCAAGTTTCGGAGGGAACGTCATGAAGACGATTACCATGGGTCTTGCCGCGCTGCTGATGAGCACCTCGGTCTACGCTCAAAGCGCAGCCACCGGTGGATCTGAGCGCGGCAGCATGCGAGGCGGCACCGAGCAGTCCGGCGGACAATCCGGGATGTCGGGCAGCGCGCGCGGCGGCATGGAAGCCAGGGGCGGCGAGGCGAGGGGCAGCGAGGCCCGCGGGGGCGGAAGCGCCATGGGCGCCGAGCGCAGCGCCGCGCGGGGCGATCAGGAC
>JAGTAM010000613.1 GCA_023422485.1 Pseudomonadota bacterium
CTCTCTCGGCGTCATAGTCGCTGTCCGCATGCTGACTGCCGTCGAGCTCGACGTTCAGCCTCGCCTCACGGCAGCAGAAATCCGCCACATTCGGGCCGATGCTCTCCTGCCGGACGAACTTGAACCCGGCGAGACGACGGTCGCGGAGACGAAGCCAGAGGTGGCACTCAGCCTCGGTCCGGTCTTGCCGAAGCCGTTTGCGAAACCGCCTCCGCTCGTCGTCCGCGGAGCGCTCGCCTCACCCCTGCAACGCCGCCAATTCCCCCGGCAACGCGTAGGCCCACTGGGTGATCGTGCCGGCACCCAGACACACCACGTAGTCGTTCGGGCCGGCGCGGCCGGCAACCAGCCGGGCGAGATCCTCGGGCCGGTCCAGCGCGACCGCGTCGCGATGGCCACGGGCCTTCAGGCCACTGATCAGCGAATCGCGGTCGATGCCCTCGATCGGCGCCTCGCCCGCCGCGTAGACGGGCGCGACGATCACCGCGTCGGCGTCGTTGAAGCAGGTGCAGAAATCCTCGAACAGCGATTGCAGCCGGGTGTAGCGGTGCGGCTGAACGATCGCGATCACGTTGCCGTCGGTCGAGGAGCGGGCCGCGCGCAGCACGGCGGCGATCTCCACCGGGTGGTGACCGTAATCGTCGAAGATCGCCGCGCCGTTCCACTCGCCCGTGCGGGTGAACCGGCGCTTGACGCCGCCGAAGCCGGCCAGCGCCTTGCGGATCGCCTCTTCGGACACGCCGAGTTCGTGAGCCACCGCGAGAGCGGCGGTGGCGTTGAGGGCATTGTGGCGGCCGGGCATCGGCAGGACCAGATCCTGCATCTCCAGGCGGAAGCCGGGGCGGCGGTCGCGGATCATGACCCGGAAGCGGCTCTGGCCGCCCTTCAGGTCGATGTCGAGCAGGCGCACGTCGGCCTGCGGGTTCTCGCCGTAGGTGATGATGCGCCGGTCCTCGATGTGCCCCACCAGATCCTGCACGATCGGGTGGTCGATGCACATCACCGCGAAGCCGTAGAACGGGATGTTGTCGATGAAGCGCCGGAAGGCGTCCTTGATCGCGTCGAACGAGCCGAAATGGTCGAGATGCTCGGGATCGATATTGGTGACGATGGCGACATCCGCCGGCAGCTTGAGGAAGGTGCCGTCGGATTCATCGGCCTCCACCACCATCCAGTCGCCGCCGCCCATGCGGGCATTGGTGCCGTAGGCGTTGATGATGCCGCCGTTGATCACCGTCGGATCGAGGTTGCCGGCGTCGAGGAGCGTCGCGACGAGCGAGGTCGTCGTGGTCTTGCCGTGGGTGCCGGCCACCGCGACGCAGGACTTGAAGCGCATCAGCTCGGCCAGCATCTCGGCCCGGCGCACCACCGGCAGGCGGCGCTCGCGGGCCTCGACCAGTTCGGGGTTATCGCGGCGGATCGCGGTCGAGACCACGACCAGCGCCGCGTTCTCGACGTTCTCGGCGCGGTGCCCGACGAAGGTGCGGATGCCGTTCTCGGAGAGCCGGCGGACATTGGCGTTGTCGTTCGCGTCCGAGCCCTGCACGGTGTAGCCGAGATTGGCCATCACCTCGGCGATGCCGGACATGCCGATGCCGCCGATGCCGATGAAGTGGATGGGGCCGAGCTTTTCGGGCAGCTTCATGTCACGAACCTTTTGAGCCCCGGCGCGCGCAGCCTCCGGGACGAGATCAGGCGGCGGCCGCGGTCTCGACGACGAGTGCGGCGAGGCGGTCGGCCGCATCGAGGATTCGGGCGGTTTTGGCGGCAGCGGCGGCCTGGGTCAATTTCCGCGGCGCCTCGAACAGATCCACGAGTTCGGCGGCGAGCCGATCGGGGGTGAAGGCGGTCTGCGGAATCGAGAGCGCGGCGCCGATCTGCGCCAGCGTCGCGGCGTTGGCCGCCTGATCCTGATCGAGCGCGCCGGGCAGCGGTACGAGGATGGCGGGCCGACCGATGGCGGCGAGTTCCGACACCGTCGAGGCGCCGGAGCGCGCCACCACGAGATGGGCGGCGGCCATGCGGCCGGGCAGATCCTTGAAGAACGGCGCCGCCTCGATCCCGCCGAGCCCCATGGCGAGGTAGCGGTTCTGCGTCGCCGTCAGATCCTCGGGGCGGGCCTGCTGAACGAGGTGAAGCCGGGCGCGCAGGTCTTCCGGCAGCCGCTCGATCGCCGCCGGCACCACCTCACTCATCACGCGGGCGCCCTGGCTGCCGCCGAAGACGAGGAGGCGCAGGGGCGAGTCCGCGTCGAGGGCCGGATAGGGCGTCTCGGCCACCGCCAGCACCGCCGGGCGGATCGGGTTGCCGGTATGGACACGGCGCGCCGTCGCCTTGTCGGGGACGCCGCGCACCTCCTTGAAGCCCGTGGCGATCACCCGCGCGCCCTTGGCCAGGAAACCGTTGGCCCGGCCCATCACCGCGTTCTGCTCGTGCAGGATGGTGGGCACCCGCAGCAACTGCGCCGCCAGCATCGGCGGCACGGTCGGATAGCCGCCGAAGCCGACGACGGCGGCCGGGTTCAGTCGCCGCACGGCACGGGCCGCCTGCCCGAAGCCGCGCCCGAGCGTCAGCACGGCGCCGGCCCGGCGCAGGACCGAGCGGCCCGAGGGCGTCGCCGAGGCGATGGTGACGATCTCTTCCGCCGGAAAGTCGCCCGCGATCGAGTCGACGCGGGCATCGGTGGCGAGCGCGACGCGGATGCCGCGCTCCTTCAGGGCGTAAGCAAGGCTCTGGGCCGGGAACAGGTGGCCGCCGGTTCCACCCGCACAGACGAGGATCAGGGGTGTGAAGACGGTCATATTCTTTGTCCTCGATGCTGACGCCTCGAGGACGGTCCGCCGCATAAGCGGCGACGCGCAGTCGCGCTTGCCGGCGGCATTCGGCCGGAAGAAGTCATGTCGGTGGCCGCCGGGATCACTGCATCAACCCCGGAACGGCCGAGGGTACGGTGCCGGGCGGACGCTGGTTGATCGTCGTGGTGCGCGGACGCTTGCGTGTCAGCGCCACGAGGAAGCCCATGCCGAGCGCCAGCGAGATCAGCGAGGAGCCGCCGTAGGAGACGAAGGGCAGGGTCATGCCTTTGGCCGGCATGAGCTGCGTGTTCACCGCCATGTTGATGCAGGCCTGGAGGCCGAAGAGCGTGGTCAGACCGGTGATGGCGAGCCTCGTGAAGGTGTCGTCGGTGCGGCGCGCGAGCTTCAGCCCGCGGATGACGATGTAGGCGAAGAGCGCCACAAGGCCCAGGCAGACCAGCACGCCGAATTCCTCGCCGGTGACCGAGAAGATGAAGTCGGTATGCGCGTCGGGCAGGTGGCGCTTGGCCACGCCCTCGCCCGGCCCGGTGCCGAACCAGCCGCCGGAATTGAACGATTCGCGCGACCAGACCTCCTGGAAGCTGTCGCCGGATTCCGGGTCCATGAAGCGGTTGATGCGCTCGCGCACGTGGTGGAGGAAGGTGTAGGCGGTGAACACGCCGATCATGCCGGCCAATCCGAGGCCCGCCACCCAGAACCAGTGCAGGCCGGCGACGAAGAACAGGGTGCACCACACCATCGTGATCAGCATGGTCTGGCCGAAATCGGGCTGGAGGATCAGCGGGACGATGGTCAGCGGCAGCAGCAGGAACGCAAGGGTGACGCCGGGCATGTCGCGGCGGTTGGCGCCTTCCGAGAAGGCCCAGGCCGTGACGATCACGAAGGCGGGCTTCACGAATTCCGACGGCTGAAGGCCGAAGGAGCCGATCTGGATCCAGCGATGCGCGCCCTTGATCTCAGGGCCGAACTTGCCGGCGAGCACGCAGAGCGCCACCCCGACCAGCCACGTCACCAGCGCAAAGCGGCGGATGTGGCGCACCGAGAGGAACGAGACGGCGATAATGAGCAGAATCGTCGGGGCGAGGTACATCGCCTGACGGTTCAGGAAGTAGAAGGTCGGCAGGCCGATGCGCTCGGCCACCGGCGGGCCGCCGCCCATCAGGAAGACGAGGCCGGCCACCATCAGGCAGCCGAGGCCCGCAAGCAGGCCGCGATCGACCGTCCACCACCAATCCGCCAGGGGACTGCGTTCGGCGCGCGACATCATGGCGAGGGCTCGTCTCCAGCCGGCCGGTCCCGCAACAGGACGCGGGCGGTCCGCCGTGATCGTGGAACGTAAGGGTTAATGGCGGGTTGCCGCGTCGGATCAGAACTGCGCGCAGACACGTCGATCGCCCGCCAGCCATGCACCGCATTCGGGCGCGGCGGCTTTGCGAGCGTCGCGCACCATGATACTGGCCCCTGCCAACCCGATCTCGCTGGCCGGACGCTTCCGGCCCGGCGCAACACCCGTCTCCGGAGTTGGTTTCCATGGCCCGTATCAGCGCTGACACGATCATCGAGGGCCTTACCTTCGACGACGTGCTGCTGCGCCCCGCCGCCTCCTCGGTCATGCCGACCGAGGTCGACGTCGCGACCCGCCTCACCCGCACGATCCGCCTCAATCTGCCGATCATCGCCTCGGCGATGGACACGGTGACCGAGGCGCCGATGGCGATCGCCATGGCGCAGAACGGCGGGCTCGGCGTCATCCACCGCAACCTCGAGCCGGCCGAGCAGGCCGAGCAGGTCCGCCTCGTCAAGAAGTACGAGTCGGGCATGGTGCTCAACCCGATCACGATCCACCCCGACGAGACGCTCGCCGACGCCTTCGAGGTGATGAAGAAGAACCGGATCTCCGGCATTCCGGTGGTCGAGCGCGGGCCCAACGGCTCCCGCGGCAAGCTCGTCGGCATCCTCACGAACCGCGACGTGCGCTTCGCCACCAATATCGGCCAGCCGGTGGCCGAGCTGATGACCCGCGACCGGCTCATCACCGTGCGCGAGGGCGTGACCCAGGACGAGGCCAAGCGGCTGCTGCACCAGTTCCGCATCGAGAAGCTGCTGGTCGTCGACGACCATTACCGCTGCATCGGTCTCATCACCGTCAAGGACATCGAGAAGCAGGTCGCCTATCCCAGCGCCGTCAAGGACGAGCAGGGCCGGCTGCGGGTCGCCGCTGCCACGACGACGGGTGATTCCGGCTTCGAGCGGGCCGAGCGCCTGATCGATGCGGGCTGCGACGTGATCGTGGTCGACACCGCCCACGGCCATTCCCGCAAGGTCCTCGACAGCGTCGCACGGGTGAAGCAGCTCTCCAACGCCGTGCAGATCATCGCCGGCAACGTCGCCACGGCGGAGGGCGCCCGCGCCCTGATCGATGCCGGCGCCGATGCGATCAAGGTCGGTATCGGACCGGGCTCGATCTGCACCACCCGTATCGTCGCGGGCGTCGGCGTGCCTCAGCTCACGGCGCTGATGGAGGCGGTCGAGGCGGCCCAGGGCGCCGACGTCCCGGTGATCGCCGACGGCGGCATCAAGTTCTCCGGTGACCTCGCCAAGGCGATCGCCGCGGGCGCATCCGTCGCCATGCTCGGCTCGTTGCTCGCCGGCACCGACGAGGCGCCGGGCGAGACGTTCCTCTACCTGGGGCGGTCCTACAAGTCGTATCGCGGCATGGGTGCGGTGGGCGCCATGGCCCGCGGCTCGGCCGACCGCTACTTCCAGGCGGAGGTCAGCGACACCCACAAACTCGTGCCGGAGGGCATCGAGGGGCAGGTGCCGTACAAGGGGCCGGTCGCGGCGGTGCTGCACCAACTCGCCGGCGGCCTGCGTGCCGCGATGGGCTATGTCGGCGCGGCGACGGTGCCGGATTTCCAGGAGCGGGCTCAGTTCGTGCGCATCACCAATGCCGGCCTGCGCGAGAGCCACGTCCACGACGTGACGATCACCCGCGAGGCGCCGAACTATCCGACGCGCTGACATGGTGCTCCTCTCCCTGTCGCGGGGAGGGGGCAAATGACCCCCGCCGCCCGCGTTCAGGCCGCGATCGAGGTG
>JAGTAM010000662.1 GCA_023422485.1 Pseudomonadota bacterium
CGCCGGGCGCGCCAGGCGCACCGGCGGACTTGATTCGGTCCGCACGCTGGCGCCCGAGTATTTCGCCCTGCGGCGCGCCTTGCAGGAACGCCCGCGCGTGTCGATCGTGATCCCGACCGCCGGGCGCGACAGCACCATCGGCGGGCGCAGCGTCGATCTGCTCGCGGCCTGCCTCGCCAGCATCCGCGAGACCAGCACCTACGAAAACATCGAGATCGTCGCGGTCGACAACGGAGACCTGCGCCCGCAAACGCGCGCAGCGCTCGAGGGCTTCGGCGCGCGCTCCGTCACCTGGGACAGGCCGGTCTTCAACGTCGCCGCCAAGATGAACCTCGGCGCTCACGCGGCCAGCGGCGGCGTGCTGGTCTTCCTCAACGACGACATCAGCGTCATTACCCCGGCCTGGATCGAGGCGATGCTGGCGCTGCTCGCCATCCCCGGCGTCGGCGCGGTCGGCCCCAAGCTCCTGTTCGAGGACGGAAGCCTGCAGCATGCCGGTGTGGTCTTCGGCGAGGGCCTGCCGGACCATGTTCGCCGCGGATATCCCGGCGACGATGCCGGATATCACGGTTCCAGCCTCGTCAACCGCAACGTTCTGGCGGTCACCGGCGCCTGCGTGATGGTGGGCCGCGCCGACTTCGAAGCCGTCGGAGGCTTCGACGAGAGTTACGCCATCAACTACAACGACATCGACCTCTGCCTGAAGCTGCGCGAGCGCGGCCTGCGCACGGTCTACTGCGCCGAGGCGAGCCTGCACCACTACGAGAGCCGCAACCGCATCCCCACCGTCGATCCCAGCGAGCAAGCGCGCTTCCGCAAGCGTTGGGGCGCGGGCCTTGCCCGCGACCCGTACTACCCCGACCCGTTCGGCATCCGCCCGCCCGCCTTCGAACTCGACGCCGAGCGGTTTCCGCAAGCCGCGCAGCGCATGGTAGAGGCGTGGCGATGATGGCGACGACACACAACCTCGGAGACCAGCCGTGAAGGCGGTGATCCTCGCGGGCGGGCTCGGCACGCGACTCTCGGAAGAGACCGTGGTGCGCCCCAAGCCGATGCTGGAGATCGGCGGACGGCCGATCCTCTGGCACATCATGCAGATCTTCGCCGCCCACGGCGTGACCGAGTTCGTGATCTGCCTCGGCTACAAGGGCTACGTCATCAAGGAATTCTTCCTCAATTACCGCCTGCATCTGAGCGATGTGACGCTCGACCTCGGCCGCGGCCACGTAGAATTCCACCGTTCCGCTGCCGAGGATTGGAAGGTCTCGCTGATCGAGACGGGCGACGCCACCATGACCGGCGGGCGCCTCAAGCGGGTGCGCGACTATCTCGGCGAGGACGATTTCTTCATGACCTACGGCGACGGCGTCGCCGACATCGACTTGAAGGCACTCGCCGCCTTCCACCGGGCGCACGGGCGGCTGGCCACCCTGACGGCGGTGGTGCCGCCGGGCCGCTTCGGCGCCCTCGACCTATCCGGCGACGCGGTCCGCAGTTTCCGCGAGAAGCCGGCGGGCGACGGGGCCACCATCAACGGCGGATTCTTCGTGCTCTCGCCGCGCGTGCTCGACCGGATCGAGGGCGATTCCACCGTGTGGGAGAGCGAGCCGCTGGAGAGCCTCGCCCGCGATGGGCAGCTCCACGCCTACCACCACACCGGCTTCTGGCAGGCGATGGACACGCTGCGCGACAAGAAGCACCTCGAAGAGCTCTGGGCCCGCGGCGACGCGCCCTGGAAGGTGTGGTGATGGCCGCGCTCAACCCCGATCCCGCCTTCTGGGCGGGCCGGCGCGTCCTCCTCACCGGCCATACCGGCTTCAAGGGCGCGTGGCTGAGCCTGTGGCTCGCCCGCCTCGGCGCCGAGGTCACCGGCTTCGCGCTGCCCCCCGAGACGCGGCCGAACCTGTTCGAGGCGATCGAGTTCCCGCCGGACCGCTCGCGTATCGGCGATCTCCGCGACCTCGCCGCGCTGACGGCGACCGTGCGGGAGGCCGAGCCCGAGATCGTGTTCCACATGGCGGCGCAGGCTCTGGTGCGGCCCTCCTACGCCGACCCGGTGGGCACCTTTGCGGTCAACACCATGGGCACCGTCCACCTGCTGGAGGCGGTGCGGTCGGCGCCGGGCGTGCGCGCCGTCGTGGTGGTCACGAGCGACAAGGCCTACGAGAACCGCGAATGGCCCTACGCCTACCGTGAGACCGAGGCGATGGGCGGGCGTGACCCCTACAGCGCCTCGAAGGGCTGCGCCGAACTCGTGACGAGCGCCTACCGTGCCTCGTTCTTCGGGCCCGGCGGCCACCCGGCGCGGATCGCCAGCGCGCGGGCCGGCAACGTCATCGGCGGCGGCGATTACTCGCTCGACCGGCTGATCCCCGACATCGTGCGGGCGTTCAGCGCGGGCGAGTCGGTCGAGATCCGCGCGCCGCACGCGGTCCGCCCCTGGCAGCACGTGCTGGAGCCGCTGGCCGGCTACCTGCGGCTGGCCGAATGCCTCGCCGGCACGGACGGCGCAGCCTTCGCCGAGGGCTGGAATCTCGGGCCGGCGGACGAGGATTGCCGGCCGGTCTCGGATCTCGTCGAGCGGCTGGCGAAGGGCTGGGGCGAGGGGGCCGGCTGGCACCTCTCGCAGAAGACGCATCCGCACGAGGCGACCTATCTCAAGGTCGATGCCTCGAAAGCCCGCGCCCGCCTCGGCTGGGACCGGCGGCTCACCCTCGCCACCGCGCTCGACTGGACCGCCGCCTGGTACCGCGCCGCTGCGGCCGGCGCCGATCCCCGCGCTCTGGCCGAGGCCGAGATCGCGCGTTACGAGGCGCTGGGCCGGCCTGGAGCCCAACTCGGAGTCCAAGCGTGACCGCCCCGACCTGCCGCGCCTGCGGCGCCGCCCTGACCCGGACCTTCTGCGATCTCGGCCTGTCGCCGCTCGCCAATTCCTACGTCACGCCGGAGCGGCGCCACCGGGGCGAGGTCTTCCACCCGCTCCACGCCTATGTCTGCGACGCCTGCTGGCTGGTGCAGCTCGAAGCCATCGAGAGCCCCGAGGCGATCTTTTCGGATTATGCCTACTTCTCCGGCTTCTCCGCCGGCTGGCTGCGGCATGCGCAAGCCTACGTCGCCGCGATGATCGAGCGCTTCGGGCTGGGGCCCGAAAGCAAGGTCGTGGAGGTCGCGAGCAATGACGGCTATCTGTTGCAATACTTCGTTGCCCGCGGCGTGCCGGTGCTCGGCGTCGAGCCGGCGGCCAACGTCGCTCGCGTCGCGGTGGAGCGCGGCGTGCCCACCGAGGTCGCCTTCTTCGGCCGCGACACCGCCCGGCGGCTCGCCGCAGAGGGCCACAAGGCGGATCTGACCGCGGCCAACAACGTGCTCGCCCACGTGCCCGACATACTCGACTTCACGGCGGGCTTCGCCGAGATCCTGAAGCCGGAGGGCGTGGCGACCTTCGAATTCCCGCACCTCTTACGGATGATCGAGCATCGCCAGTTCGACACGATCTACCACGAGCACTTCTCCTACCTCTCGCTCTGCGTCGTCGGCGGGATTCTCCAGCAGCAGGGCCTGCGGGTGTTCGACGTCGAGGAATGGCCGACCCATGGCGGCTCGCTGCGCGTCTTCGCCTGCCACGAGGCCGCCGCCCACCAGCCCACGCCGGCACTGGAGCGCGTGGTGCTCTCCGAATGGGGGGCGAACCTGTTCGACCTCTCGGGCTACGACGGTTTCGGGGAGGCGGTGGCCGACATCAAATGCGCGGCGCTTCGTTTCCTGATCGAGGAGCGGGCCGCGGGCCGCACCGTCTGCGCCTACGGCGCGGCGGCCAAGGGCAACACCTTCCTCAACTATTGCGGCATCGGCCCGGAACTGATCCGGGCGGTGGCCGACCGCTCGCCGCACAAGCAGGGCACATGGCTGCCCGGCAGCCGCATCCCCGTGGTCTCGCCCGACGAACTGTTGGGAATGCGCCCCGACACGGTGCTGATCCTGCCCTGGAACCTCAAGGACGAGATCGCGGGGGAGATGGCGGCGATCCGCGGATGGGGCGGGCGCTTCGCCGTCGCGATCCCCGAACTGACGGTGTTCTGAAGCTCGATGATCTTCGAGGAACTCGAATTCCCCGGCCTGTTCCGGGTCGTGCCCGAGCCGCATGCGGACGAGCGCGGCTTCTTCGCCCGCACCCATTGCGAGAGCGAATTCGCGGAGCGCGGGCTGGTCGGGCGCTTCGCGCAATCGAGCGTGTCGTTCAACCACCGCCGCGGGACCGTGCGCGGGATGCATTTCTCGAAGCCGCCCCACGCCGAGACGAAGCTCGTGCGTTGCACGGCCGGCGCGATCCACGACGCGGTGATTGATCTTCGCCCCGGCTCGCCGACCTATCGGCGCACCCTATCCGTGACGCTCTCGGCCGCGAACCGCCACGCCCTCTACATCCCGGCGGGCCTCGCCCACGGCTTCCAGACACTGAGCGACGACACGGAAATCCTCTACATGATCGACCGGCCCTTCGTGGCCTCCGCCGCCGACGGGGTGCGTTGGGATGATCCCGCCTTCGGGCTCGCATGGCCCGAGCCGGTGACCGTCGTCGCAGCCCGCGACCTCGCCTTTCCCGATTGGGCGGGGCGGTGAAGCGGGTCCTCGTCACCGGAGCGGCCGGCTTCGTCGGCCGTCACGCGGTCGCAGCGCTCGCCGCCCGCGGTTTCGAGATCCACGCGATGGGACGAACGGCTCCGGACGGCGCGCACGCGTTTCACGCCGCCGACCTGCTCGATCCGGCCCAGCGCCGTGCCGCAGTACAGGCAGCGGGGGCGAGCCATCTCCTCCACCTCGCCTGGATCACCACGCCCGGCCGCTACTGGCAGGCGCCGGACAATCTCGATTGGACCGCGGCGAGCATCGACCTCGTGCAAAGGTTTCGCGAGGCGGGCGGGACCCGCGCGGTGGTGGCCGGGACATGTGCCGAGTACGACTGGACGGAAATCAACCGGCTACCGCGCGCAGAACCGGCATCCCCCTCTCTTCGCCCGCGAAGCGAGGGGGATGAAGCCGCGATCCGAATGGGACAGCTCTTCGAGTCTGCCCCCTGCGAGCCAGCGACACTCTACGGTGCCGCCAAGGACAGCCTGCGCCGCGTCCTCGCGGCCTACGCGGCCACCGCCGATCTCTCCCTCGCATGGGGGCGCCTGTTCTACCTCTATGGTCCCGGCGAAACGCCGGGCCGGCTCGTCGGCGATGCGGCGCGGGCGCTGCTGGCGGGCGAGCGCCTCGCCACCAGCGAGGGCCGGCAGCGCCGCGACTTTCTCCATGTCGGCGATGCGGGCGCCGCCTTCGCGGCCCTGCTCGACTCGGGCGTGGAAGGGCCCGTCAATATCGGCTCGGGCGATGCCGTACCGGTGCGGACGATCCTGGAGGCGATCGGTACGCTCACCGGCCGGCCGGATCTGATCGATTTCGGAGCGCGCCCGCTCGGCCCCACGGAGCCGGCCTGCATCGAGGCCGACATCCGGCGCTTGGCGAACGAAGTCGGCTTTTCCCCGCGCTACCGCCTCGATCAGGGCTTGGCGGCGACGGTGACGGGCTGGCGCGAAGCGCTCAGCATTGCGGCATCAGGCCCTTGAGACGGGCCAGGATATCCTCGCCCGCGCAGGGCCGAGCGAGGAACTGCGCGCCCGCCGGCATGCGCTCGGGATCGGGCGAGGCACGGCCGGAGACGATCAGGATCGGCAGGTTCGGCCGGGCCTGGGCGACGGAATTCGCCAGCTCGAACCCATCGACCCGCCCCGAGAGCTGCACATCGGTCACGAGACCGCAGATGTCCGGTCGCGCCTGCAGGATGGACAGCGCGCGCTCGGCGGAGGCGCATTGCACGGTGTCATAGCCGCCCTCCTCCAGCACGTCGCCGAGGTCCATGATGGTCAGGGCCTCGTCCTCGACGATGAGGATGACAGGACGGTCGGCTTCCGGAATCGTCGTCTCGGTCTGGCTCGCCACCTTACGCTCTCCCCGATTTGCTCCAGCGACCCAAATTGTTCGCAGACCTGTTGTTCGCGGACCCGTCGCGCTCAGACTTGGCCGTTCCCCGTGGCGGGAGCCGCTGCGCTGCGGTGATCCAACGAGTAACCCCGCTGCGGGTTGCAGGGTCCCGAAAGGTGTTCATCGGTTATCCCGCGGGCGAGCCTGCAAGCCCTGCGCCGGGGGGTCAGCCGGCCTCAGGCGGTGGCCTCCGTCACCGCCGTCACCGCTGCGATCAGGCGGTCGAGATCGTCCGATTCGATACTGAGCGCGGGGGTGAGGTAGACGATGTCGCCGAACGGCCGCACCCAGACGCCGCGCTCGAGGAAGCGCCGCTTCAGGTCGGCGAGATCGGGCGCGCCCGCGAACTGCACCGCGCCGATGGCGCCGAGCACCCGCACCTCCCGCACGCCGGACAGCCGGCGGAGCGGCGCGAGGCCCGCCTCAAGACGCGCGGCGATGGCGCGGGCTTGGGTCAAGCGGGGCTCGAGCTCGAACAGGTCGAGGCTGGCATTGGCCGCCGCGCAGGCGAGCGAGTTCGCCATGAAGGTCGGGCCGTGCATCAGGGCCGCCGCGGGATCGTCCGACCAGAAGGCGGAGAAGATCTCGGTGGTGGCCACCGTCGCGGCGAGCGCCATCGTGCCGCCGGTCAGCGCCTTCGACAGGCAGAGGATGTCGGGCACGATGCCCGCCTGCTCGCAGGCGAACATCGTCCCCGTCCGGCCGAACCCGGTGAAGATCTCATCGGCGATGAGCGGCAGGCCGTGGCGGCGGGCGAGCCGGGCGACGGTGGCGAGCACCTCCGGCGGATGGGTCACCATCCCGCCCGCGCCCTGCACCAGCGGCTCGATGATCACCGCCGCGAGTTCGTGGCGGTGGCGGGCGAGCGCTGAATCGAGGGCGGCCTCGTCCTCGGCCGTGCGCGGCAATGCGCAGAAGACCTGGGCTGGCAGGTAGGCGCCGAAGCGGCGGTGCATCCCCTCCTCGGGATCGCAGGCCGACATCGCCCCCATCGTGTCGCCGTGATAGCCGCCACGGAAGGCGAGCACGCGGCTGCGGCCGGTCTCGCCGCGGTTGAGCCAAAGCTGCACCGCCATCTTCAGGGCGACCTCGACGGCGACCGAGCCGGAATCGGTGAAGAAGACGTGGTTGAGTTCACCCGGCAGCAAAGCGGCGAGGCGCGTGCCCAGCCGCTCGGCCGGAGCGTGGGTGAGGCCGCCGAACATCACGTGCGGCATGCGCAACAGCTGGTCGGCCATCGCCGCGGCGATATAGGGATGGTTGTAGCCGTGAACGGCGGTCCACCACGAGGCGATGCCGTCGATCAGTTCCCGCCCGCCCTTGAGCGTGATGCGCGTGCCCCGCGTCGCGATCGCCTCCAGCGGCGGCGCGGCCGTCTTCATCTGGGTGTAGGGCCGCCAGAGGTGGTGCTGAGTGAGCGCGGTCATGCGCGGGGGATTGGGGGGTGGCGGTGACAGAGTCAAACACGCTCGCCCTTCCCTCTCCCCAAGGGATCTCGGGCTTGCTTGAGTGCCCCAAGCATCTGCCCAAGTCGATCAAGCCCGACTTGGGTGGGAAAGTGTGGCCCGAGGGGGTCGGGTGAGGGGCCAGCTCGCACTCTCCGGACACGTCGCTCCGCTCTCCCGCCCGCTCCGCGGGCACCCTCCCCCGGAGAGGGGGAGGGTTAACACATGCGGTCGCTACTCGGCGGCCTCGCCATACGCCTCCGGCGGCGGGCAGGAGCAGACGAGGTTGCGGTCGCCGTAGGCGTTGTCGACGCGGTTCACCGGCGGCCAGTACTTGTCCATGCGCAAGCTGCCGGACGGGAAGCAGGCGGCCTCGCGGGAATAGGGCCGCTCCCAGGCGCCGATCAGGTCCTGCACCGTATGGGGCGCGTTCTTGAGCGGGTTGTTGGCCCGGTCCATCCGCCCCTCCTCGATCGCCCGGATTTCTTCCCGGATCGCCAGCATGGCGTCGCAGAAGCGGTCGATCTCGGCCTTGGTCTCGGACTCGGTCGGCTCGATCATCAGCGTTCCCGCCACTGGCCAGCTCATCGTCGGCGGGTGGAAGCCGCAATCGATCAGGCGTTTGGCGATATCCTCGACGGTGACACCCGCGCTCTTCTGGAACGGGCGCACATCGACGATGCACTCGTGCGCGACTCGCCCGTTCCGGCCGGCGTAGAGGATGGAATAGGCCCCATCCAGCCGCCGGGCGATGTAGTTGGCGTTGAGGATCGCCACCCGCGTGGCCTGGGTCAGGCCACGCCCGCCCATCATCAGGCAGTAGCTCCACGAGATCGGCAGGATCGAGGCCGAGCCGAAGGCGGCGGCCGAGACCGCGCCCTCTTCGCCCGTGCGCGGATCGGAGGGCAGGAAAGGGATCAGGTGCGCCTTGACCCCGATCGGCCCCATGCCCGGTCCGCCGCCGCCATGCGGGATGCAGAATGTCTTGTGCAGGTTGAGGTGGCTGACATCGGCGCCGATGTCGCCGGGCCGGGCGAGCCCGACCATGGCGTTGAGGTTGGCGCCGTCGAGATAGACCTGTCCACCATGGGCATGGACGATGTCGCACAGCTCGCGCACCCGCGCCTCGAACACGCCGTGCGTCGAGGGATAGGTGATCATGCAGGCGGCCAGCTTGTCCGCGTGCTGCTCGGCCTTCTTGGAAAAGTCCTCGACGTCGATGTTGCCCTGAGCGTCGGCGCCGACCACCACCACGCTCATGCCACACATCTGGGCCGAGGCCGGGTTGGTGCCGTGGGCCGAGGACGGGATCAGGCAGACCGTGCGGTGCCCCTCCCCGCGCGACAGGTGGTAGCTGCGGATGGCCAAGAGCCCCGCATACTCGCCCTGCGCGCCGGAATTCGGCTGCATCGAGATCGCGTCGTAGCCGGTGATCGCGCAGAGCTTTTGCGAGAGATCGTCGATGAGCTCCCGGTAGCCCAGCGCCTGATCCTCCGGCACGAAGGGGTGCAGCTCCGAAAACTCCGGCCAGGAGATCGGCAGCATCTCGGCGGTGGCATTGAGCTTCATCGTGCAGGAACCGAGCGGGATCATCGCCCGGTCGAGGGCGAGGTCACGGTCACTGAGCCGGCGCATGTAGCGCGTCATCTCGCTCTCGGCCCGGTTCATATGGAAGATCGGGTGGGTCAGGTATTCCGAGGTCCGCTCCAGGGCCGAGGGCAGGCGCGGCTCCGGATAGGCCTCGTCATAGGCGAGATCGGTGCCCCCAAACGCGCGCCAGACCGCCTGGATGATGTCGGGCCGGGTGCGCTGATCGACGCTGATACCGATGCGGTCCGCACCGATCTTGCGCAGGTTCACTCCGTTCTCGACAGCGCTCCTCAGGATCACGCCCTGAAACGCGCCGACCTTGACGGTGATCGTGTCGAAGAAGTGCGCGGGTTCGACCGCGAAGCCGAGCTGCTCCAGCCCCGCGGCGAGGCGCACGGCGTCGCGGTGGACCCGCAGGGCGATGGCCTTCAGGCCCGCCGGCCCGTGATAGACCGCGAACATCGAGGCGATGACCGCGAGCAGCACCTGGCTGGTGCAGATGTTCGAGGTCGCCTTCTCGCGACGGATATGCTGCTCGCGGGTCTGGAGCGCGAGGCGATACGAGCGGTTGCCGCGGGCATCCACCGAGACGCCGACGATGCGGCCCGGCAG
>JAGTAM010000665.1 GCA_023422485.1 Pseudomonadota bacterium
CGTCATGGCGGATGGCCGGTCGGTTCCGCTCGACGCCCTCTTCGTCGGCCCCCGGTACCGCCTGAACAGCCCGATCGCCGAGGGGCTCGGCTGCGCCGTGGACGAGGGAATGCTCGGCCCGACGATCCGCACCGACGCGATGAAGGAGACGACCGTTTCCGGCGTCTACGCGGCCGGGGACGCGGCCCGCTTTCCCCACAGCGTGGCCTGGGCGTCGGCCGACGGCGTGACCGCGGGGGTGT
Organism: Pseudomonadota bacterium; assembly: GCA_023422485.1. Taxonomy (GTDB): domain Bacteria; phylum Pseudomonadota; class Alphaproteobacteria; order Rhizobiales; family Beijerinckiaceae; genus Methylobacterium. The sequence goes on from JAGTAM010000665.1 coordinate 243, forward strand.
CGCTGCATCAGGCGCTGGTGTTTCCGCGTCTGGCGGCGTGAGGAGAACGAGGTCGGGCTCTCGGGTCCCCCAGCGGTCCGATCGACGGATTTCGACTTGCCGGCGCGTGCCGCGGCGATCAGTCTGAAGCCGGACGCGGCGCGATTCCCTCGATCCGAGCCGTCCTCGATGGGATCGAAGTTCAGATGCAGCGGCTTCGATCGCCTCGGCGCCTCGCACCGATCGTCCTGGCGCTCGGCGCCCTGTCGGGCTGGCCCGGAAGCGCATGCGGCCAAGCCATCACCCGGGCGCAGGTCGAGGCGAACCTGCCGGCCCTCGAAGCGCTGGCGCAGCGGGCCATCGCTGCGGGCGACGTGCCGGGCCTCGCGATCGCGGTCGTCCACGGCGACGAGACGCTCTTCCTGAAAGGGTTCGGCCGCAGGGAAGCCGGAAAGCCCGACCCGGTCGGCCCGGATACGGTGTTTCAGATCGCGTCCCTGTCGAAGCCCGTCACCTCGACCATCGTGGCAGCCCTCGTCGGCGACGGCGTCGTCGATTGGGATGCGCGGATCGCCGATCTCGATCCCGCCTTCCGGCTTCACGAGCCCTATCCGGCCTCGCAGGTCACCGTGCGCGATTTCCTCAATCACCGCAGCGGCCTGCCGGGCCTGGCCGGGGATGACCTCGAAGAGATCGGATACGGTCGCGACGACATCCTTCGCCGGCTGCGCCTCGTGCGGCCGTCCTCCAGCTTCCGTGCCGGCTACTCTTACAGCAATTTCGGTTTCACCGAGGGCGCCGTGGCCGCCGCCCGGCCGACCGGCCAATCCTGGGACGTCGTGGCTCGCGAAAGGCTCTTCGGCCCCTTGGGCATGACATCCACGGGCACGACGTACGAAGCCTTCCTGACGCGCGCCGACCGTGCCGCGCTCCATGTCCGGCGCGATGGCGTCTGGACGGCGGGGATCCGACGCGATCCCGACGCGCAGGCACCGGCCGGCGGCGTCAGCGCGAATGCCCGCGACCTCGCGCGCTGGATGCGGCTCGTGATCGGCAACGGCCGGTTCGAGGGCCGGCCGCTCGTCGCCGCCGCGGCCCTGGCGCAGACGCATGGGCCGCTCACGGCACGCGGCACCAACCCCGTCACCGGCGGCGCCTCGTTCTACGGCCTGGGCTGGAATGTCGAGTACGGCCGCCACGGCCTCGTCTGGGGGCATGCCGGTGCTTTCAGCGTCGGCGCGCAGACCCTCGTCTCGATCCATCCGGACGCGAAGCTCGGCATCGTCCTTCTGACGAACGCCTTTCCGTCGGGCGTCCCGGAAGGATTGGCCGACAGCTTCGCCGACCTCGTCTTCGACGGGCGGATCCGCAAGGACTGGCTGAAGGATTGGGGCGAGACCTACGGAACCCTGTTCGGGCCGAGCGCGGCGGCGAACCGCGCCGCCTACGCCCAGCCGCCGGCGAATGCCTCGGCCTCGCTTCCCCTGTCGGCCTATACCGGGCGCTACGCCAACGCCTATGTCGGCGACGCCGTGGTGACGGAGGTCGGTGCTGGCCTGTCCTTGACGGTCGGGCCCGGCGGCGCGCGGACCTATCCGCTGCGGCACTTCGATCGCGATCTCTTCCTCTGCTTTCCGGATGCGGAGGCGCCGGACAATCCCTCCGCCATCCGTTTCACCGTCGGAAGCGGCGGCCGGGCCCATGCGGTGACGCTCGACGCGCTGAACGCAAACGGTCTCGGCACCCTCGATCGGTCGGGCGAATGAGTGCCGGGTCTCGGGCTTCGGCGGTCAACCCGCCGCGATCTCCCGAGTCGCCCGCCGCCCCGCCATCTCCTTGAGCACCCGCCCCAGTTCCTGCGCCGAATACGGCTTGCGCAACAATTCAAACCCGTGCGCGTCGTCCTGCGCCAGGACGTGGCTGTAGCCGGAGGTCAGCACCACCGGCAGATCCGGAAAACGCTCGCGCAGGATGCGGGCGAGCGCGATGCCGCCCATGCCGGGCATCACCACGTCGGAAAACACCGCCTCGAACGGCGTCTCGGCCCGCTCCAGCGCGACCAGGGCGGCCTCGGCGTTCTCGGCCCAGACCGGCTGGTGGCCGAGTTCCTCCAGGATCTGGGTGCAAAAGCGGCCGACCTCGACATTGTCCTCGACCACGAGGATGCGCAGATGCGCCTCGGTGCCCGACTCAGGCCCCGGTCCGGCGGGGATGGGGGCCGGAGGCGGGGCGGCGACCTCGGGCAGGTAGAGGGTGAAGGTGGTGCCCTCGCCCGCGCGGCTCCGCACGTCCACGTCCCCGCCCGACTGCTTGGCGAAGCCGATCACCTGGGACAGGCCGAGCCCGGTGCCCCGGCCGACCTCCTTGGTGGTGAAGAACGGCTCGAAGATGCGGGTGATGTCGGCGCTCGCGATGCCGGTGCCGGTGTCCACGACCGAGACCGCGACGAAGGGCCCGGCCGCGCCGGCATGGCCGCGGATCGGCGGCATCGGTGCGCCGCCGTCGAGGCGCAGCGTCAGGCGGCCCTCGCCGTCCATGGCGTCGCGGGCGTTGACCGCCATGTTGACGAGCGCCGTCTCGAACTGGCTCGCATCGGCGCGGACGTAGCAGGGGGCGCCGGGCAGGTCGGTGACCACGCGGATGCGCGCCCCGGTCACCGAATCGAGCATCTCCGCGATGCTGCGCAGCCGCTCGCCGACATCGAAGGTCTCGGGCTTGAGCGTTTGGCGCCGGGCGAAGGCGAGGAGCTGGCCCGTCAGCTTCGCTGCCCGGTCCACGGTGTCGGAGACGGCGTCGAGGTAGCGGCGCTTGCGCTCGGGCGCGAGGCCGGGCCGGCGCAGGAACTCGACCGAGGAGCGGATGATGGTGAGCAGGTTGTTGAAGTCGTGGGCGACGCCGCCGGTGAGCTGGCCCACCGCCTCCAGCTTCTGCGACTGGCGCAGCGCCTCCTCCGCGTGGCGCTGCTCGGTGATGTCGCGGCCGAAGCCGTAGAGCAGGCCGTCGGCGGGCACGATGGTCCAGAGCACCCGGCGGGTGCCGCCGTCCCGGGTCAGGCAGGTCAGTTCGAGGTCGGTGGAGGCGCCGGCCGCGAGCCGCTCCAGCGCCGCCTCGGCCGCCGGACGCTCCTCGGGGGCGAAGAAATCGGGCACGCAGCGGCCCACCGTCTCGGCCGGAGGCCAGCCGAGGGTGCGGCTCCACTAGGGGTTCACCGCCCCGATCCGTCCGTCCGGGGAGGCGACGACCTTGAGCACCGGCGAGAGCGTCCAGACGCGGTCGCGGTCGCGACGTTGCGCCACCACCTCTGCCTCCAGGTCGGCGGCCTTGGAATGGAGCAGGTGCTCCACGCGCCGCCGCGCCGTGATGTCCTGGAACAGCACCGCGACCTGCCGGCGCGCGGGCGGCTCGATGCGGAAGGCGGCGAGTTCGAGATAGCGCCCGGTGGCGACCAGCTCGCGCTGGAAGCGGATCGGCCTGCCGGTGCGCAGGACATCGCCGTAGAGCGCGAGCCAGCCCTCGGCCTCGTCGCCGACGATCTCGCGCAGGCGCTTGCCCGCCACGTTCTCGATGCCGGCATGCTGGGCGTAGGCCCGGTTGGCGGTGACGTGGACGTAGTCGCTCAAGGGCCCGTGCGGACCGTCGATGAACTCGATGACGCAGTAGCCCTCGTCCATCTGCTCGAACAGCGTCCGGTAATGCTGCTCGCTCTCGGCCAGCGCCGTGCGCTGGGCGTGCTGCTCGGTGACGTCCCGGGTCACGCCCGCGAGCCGCACGGGCACGCCGCCCGCATCGCGCTCGATCTCGACGGTGCGGGCGATCCAGCGCGGCAGGCCGGTCAGCGGATCG
>JAGTAM010000678.1 GCA_023422485.1 Pseudomonadota bacterium
CCCCCCGGCCGCCGGGGAGGCGCGGGGGGGGGTGGGGGGAGAGCCGCACCAGGGGCGGGGCGGCGACCACGCCGTCGGCGCCCGCGAGCGCCGATTGCTGGTAGATGTCGACCACTTCGAGGTCGCACGCTCCCCCGAGTCGGTGCTCGCACAGGCGGCGCACGCTCTCGATGCTGCGGGTCGAGCGCGGCGAGGTGCCGGCGACGTAGAGGCGCAGCCGGGTGCGCCCGCCGCCCTTACTGTCCCCGCCGCTCAAAGCCCGTCCACCTTCGGACGAATGTCGAGGCCGACCAACACCTTCTCGGTGTTGGATAGATCGCCGATGATCCGCTTCAGTGGCGCGGGCAGGCGGCGCACCAGGGTCGGGATCGCCAGGATCTGGTCGCCTGCGGCGAGCTGCGGGTTCTTCATCAGGTCGATGACCTCGATGTCGTAGTGTCCGGCGAGGTGCTCCTCGCAGAAGCGCTTGAGGTTGGCCATCGCCGTCAGCGACTTGGCGGTTTGCCCGGCGACGTAGAGGCGCAGGTGGTAGTGGCCCTCGTCGATGGCGCCGTCGGCGCCGTCCTCACCTATCGGCCCGGCCCCGCTCATTTCGTGCCTCCCCGGCGCGTGGCCAGAATGCGCCGCTCGCCCGTCAGCACCGCCTCGCGCATCTCGTCCTCGCTCACCAGCACCGCCTCTTCCTCTTCCACTGCTTCCAGGGTGGCCCGGAGTTCGTCGATCTGGCGTTCCAGAGACAGGCGCCGCCGCTCTGTCTCACGTCGCCGGCGGTGGCTCTCCTGCTCGCGGCGCAGGGCGGCGGCGGCTTCCGCTGCCTCCTGCACGACGCGGGCGGTGCCGGTCAGCACGCCCGCCGGGCCAACATAGGCGTCGATCAGGGCGATGCCCTCACCCGACATCACGAACTCGCGCACTTGGTTCGAGTGGCGCATGCCGCGGGCCTTGATGACGTAGAGGGTGCGCGAGCGCTCGCCGTTGGCCTCGACGTTGAGGAGCTTGATCCAGGCATCCATCAGCGAGGAGACACCGATCGCGCTATCGTGATCGATTTCGCCGTCCTCGCGCAGGCTGGTGAAGACGGCGGTGATGCCGCGGCTCTTCAGCATGTCGATCATGCGCAGCATCGTCGCCTGCAGCTCGACCGGCGGTCCGCGCAGCGCCGAGAGCGGATCGATCGCCACCAGGGCGGGTTCGAACCGGTCGATGTCCCGGTGCATGCGCGCCAGGTGCATCTCCAGCCCGTAGAGGCTCGGGCGCGCCGCCTCGAATCGCAGCAGGCCCGATTCGACGTGGCGGGCGAGGTCGAGACCGATGGAGCGGGCGTTGCGGGCGATCTGGTGTCCGCTCTCCTCGAACACGAAGGCCATGCAGCGCTCACCCCGCGCGCAGGCCGCGTCGATCATGCTCGACGAGATCATGGTCTTGCCGGTGCCGGCCTCGCCCGAGATCAGGATGCTGGTGCCGCGATGGAAGCCGCCGGGTTCGAGCATCGCGTCGAGGCCGGGGATGCCGGTGGAGATCACGCCCTCGGCGATCCGGTAGTCGAGGTCGGCCGAGGTGACCGGCAGGACGCTGATGCCGTCCGCATCGATCAGGAACGGGTACTCGTTGGTGCCGTGGGCCGAGCCGCGATACTTCACCACGCGCAGGCGCCGCGTGGTGATCTGGTCCTCGACGCGGTTGTCGAGCAGCACCACGCAGTCGGAGACGTATTCCTCCATCCCCTGGCGGGTGAGCTGGCCGTCGCCGCGCTCGCCGGTGATGATGGCCGTCAGGCCGCGGTCCTTGATCCAGCCGAACAGGCGGCGCAATTCGGCGCGCAGCACCGTCTCGTCGGAGAAGCCCGCGAACAGGGTCTCGATCGTGTCGAGCACGACGCGCTTGGCGCCGATCGAATCCACCGCGAAGCCGAGGCGGATGAACAGTCCTTCGAGGTCGTACTCGCCGGTCTCCTCGATCTCGGAGCGCTCGACGCGGACATGGTCGATGGCGAGCTTGCCCTCGTCCACCAGGCGATCGAGCTCGTAGCCCAGCGAGGCGACGTTGGCGGCGAGATCCTCGGCGCGCTCCTCGAAGCTCATGAACACGCCGGGCTCGTCGAAGCGGGTCGCACCGTTGACGAGGAAGGTGGTGGCGAACAGCGTCTTGCCGCAGCCGGCGGCGCCGCAGACCAGCGAGGGCCGCCCCTTCGGCAGGCCGCCGAAGGTGATGGCGTCAAACCCGTCGATGCCGGTGGCGACCTTTGCCAGCGCGGGAGCACCGGTGGGCCGGCTCGCGGATCCGGGCGCCGAGGGGTCGGACGCCGAAGGATCGGACGTCAAAGGATCAGACGCCAAAGCAGGTCTCCAGGACGATTTCGTCCCCGGCATTTACCGGGGGCCGCGCATCCGCTCTCCTACCCGCGCGCATCGTGGTCGTGGAATGCTGCGGCAGGGGCTTGAGGGAAGGGGGCGAGCGCCGGTCGTGGGTGCCGACGGGAGGGACCAGGGGCGTCGTCATGAAGGCGTCACGGTGGGCCTCGAGCACCCGATTCCGGGCTCCCGTAATCCAAAGGCCGGAGGGTGGCAATACGCGGGCTTCCGGTCCCCCGAGGCGCTCGGCGAGCGGCGAATGACGGCCGATGTTTCCTAAAATCTTCTGCGGCTCCGCTGAAACCAATCATCGCGTGGGCTCTTTTGGGAAGACCGCTTCTCCTCAACCCGATCCAGC
>JAGTAM010000074.1 GCA_023422485.1 Pseudomonadota bacterium
ACCGGCCTCTACGGCCCGGTGCAGCGCGCCAACCTGATCTCGCCCTCGATCCGCGCCGAGATCACCCCGAGCAAGGTGTGGGACGCCTTCATCGCCTACCGCCCGCTCTGGCTGGAAAGCGCCACCGACACCTTCGCCGCGACCCAGATCCGCGACCGCACCGGCCGCTCGGGCACCTTCGCCGGCCACCAGATCGAGGGCCGCCTGCGCTACTGGATCATCCCCAACGAGATGATCCTCGATACCGGCCTCGCCTACCTGGCCAAGGGCGACTTCCTGCGCAACGCCCCCAACGCGCCAGACACGGGCGACACCTTCTACGGCTACCTCAACACGACGGTGTTCTTCTGATCCGCCCGCTCTTCCGATCCTCTGGTGGCGCCAGGCCGACCGGACGGATGCTGACGGGGCGGCGGTCCTGACACGCCAACGCGGCCGCCCATGGTTGACAGTCGGGCAGGCGCGGACCTGAACACCGGCCCGATGGGCACCGGCCGCCGAATCGAACACGCGGCCGGATCGCCCGACGCATCAAGGCGTATCGGGGAGGCTTATCCGTGGCCAAGACCGCATCCGACACCAAGGCCAAGCGCACCCGTGGGGAGGCCGCCGGAGGCAAGGATGAAGCCGGCCGCAAGGGGGCGGCCAAGAAGGCCAAGAGCCAGGACGCCAAGAACCCGGACGGCAAGAACCCGGACGGCAAGAACCCGGACGGCACGGGAAAGAAGAAGGACAAAGCCAAAACGAAGGCCAGAACGGCAGCCAGGGCTGCGGCCCTCGTCGCGGCCGCGCAGGCCACCCGCCCGGGCCCCCTGGGGGCGGCGGGAGCCGCCGAGGAGACGCCGCCCCAGGCGGAGGACCTCGCCGTCGCCACCGTGCGCAAAGTGGCGATGGAGGCGGAAAAGACCCGCTCGGAGCACGACCTGCTCGGCGACGGCGAGGTGCCGGCGGACGCTCTGTGGGGCATCCACACCAAGCGGGCGGTGGCGAATTTCCCGATCACCGGCGTGCCGGTCGGGCACTACCCGGATCTCGTGCGGGCGCTCGCCCTGGTGAAGCAGGCGGCCGCTCGGGCCAACCACCGGCTCGGCTACCTGCCGGAGGCGAAGGCACGGATCATCGACGAGGCCTGCACCCGCGTCGCGACCGACCCGACCTACGCCGAATCCTTCGTGGTCGACGCGATCCAGGGCGGGGCCGGCACCTCGACCAACATGAACGCCAACGAGGTCATCGCCAATGTCGGCCTGAGGCTGATGGGGCGGGCGCCGGGCGACTACGCCGCCTTGCACCCCAACGACGACGTCAACATGGCGCAGTCCACCAACGACGCCTACCCGACGGCCTTGCGGCTCGCGGTGATCTTCGCGACGCAACCGCTGGTCAAGGCGCTCGACGACCTCGCCTACGCCTTCAAGAGCAAGGCGGTGGAGTTCGCCGACGTCCTGAAGATGGGCCGCACCCAGCTCCAGGACGCGGTGCCGATGACGCTCGGCCAGGAGTTCGACGGCTTCCACGCCACGATCAAGGAGGACGTGGCGCGGCTGAACGAGATCGTCGGCCTGTTCCGCGAGGTGAATCTCGGCGCCACCGCGATCGGCACCGGCATCAACGCCGATCCGCGCTACGCGGCGCTCGCCGTCGAGGAACTGTCGCGGCTCGCTGGCCAGCCGATGGTGCTGGCTTCCAACCTGATCGAGGCGACCTCGGATCTCGGCGCCTTCGTGCTGTTCTCCGGCACGCTCAAGCGCGTCGCGGTGAAACTGTCCAAGATCTGCAACGACCTGCGCCTGCTCTCCTCCGGCCCCCGCACGGGCTTCGGCGAGATCCGCCTGCCCGCGGTGCAGGCGGGCTCCTCGATCATGCCGGGCAAGGTCAATCCGGTGATTCCGGAAGTGGTCAATCAGGTCGCCTACATGGTGATCGGCCACGACCTGACCGTGACGCTCTGCGCCGAGGGCGGCCAGCTCCAGCTCAATGCCTTCGAGCCGACTATCGGCTACTGCGTGCTGAGTTCGCTCCGGATGCTGAGCGCGGCGATCGACACCCTGACCAAGCGCTGCGTCGAGGGCATCGAGGCCGACCGCGAGCGCTGCCGCAGCCTCGTCCAGGGCTCGATCGGCCTCGTCACCGCGCTGGCGCCGACGCTGGGCTACGAGGCCAGCTCCCGCATCGCCCGCCGCGCGCTCAAGGAGAACCGCGCGGTGGCGGATCTGGTGCTGGAGGAGGGCCTGCTGACGGAGGCCCAGCTCAACGGGCTCCTCGAACTCGAAGCGATGACCCACCCGACCCGGCGGCAGAAGGCCGGGACGGTGGGGTGATCCTTCGGGGGGCCGTTCAGGGAATGACCCGCTCCGCCCGCAGCCGGGCGAACAGGTCGAAGAAGGCATCGTCCGAGGGCTGGTAGTCGAGGAAGCCGAGGCGCCGGCTCTTGCTCATGTCGGTGACGACCTCGATCGGGCGGCCGAGATCGGCATCGGTGTGCCAGGCCGAGGCCAGCCGGTTCAGGTCGGGCTCGATCAGGCCGTGGCGCGCCGCGATCTCCGCCCAGAGCGGGGCGGCGCCGGCCAACTGATGCTCGAGCGGGTTGGCCTCACCGTCGAAGGGCGCCGGCTCGATCCCGAACCATCGGGCGAGCCGCCCCCACATCCATTGCCAGCGGAAGACGTCGCCGTCGACGACGTTGAAGGCCTCGTTGTGTGCGGCTTGCGTGACCGCCGCCCATTCGAGGTGGCGGGCGAGCAGCCGCGCGTCGGTGACGTCGGTGAGCCCGTTCCATTGCGCCGCCGAGCCGGGGAAGCGGAAGGGCCGCCCGGTCTCGCGGCAGAGCGTGGCGTAGACGGCCAGCGTCACACCCATGTTCATGGCGTTGCCGAGCGCGTAGCCGACGATGGTGTGCGGGCGGTGCACGCTCCAGGTGAAGTTCTGGCGCGCAGCCGCCTCGAAGACGGCATCCTCCTGCGCGTAATAAAAATTCTTGACGGGAAGCCGCGGCAGGTCCTCGCGGAACGGGGTCGGCGGCAGGCTCCCCTTCCCGTAGGCCTCGAACGGTCCGAGATAGTGCTTCAGGCCCGTCACCAGCGCCACGTGGCGGACGCTCGCCGCCGGGCGCAGTGCCGCGAGCAGGTTTTCGACCATTCCCGCGTTGACGCGGATGTTCTCGGCCTCCGTCGGCTGGCGCAGCCAGGTGGCGAGGAAGACGTGGGTGGGGGCACGGCCCTCCAGCGCCCGCGCCAGCGCCGCCGGGTCGAGCAGATCGGCGGCGACCGGCGTGACGCCAGCGATCTCGGGCGGGCGGCGGGCGAGCCCCTCGACCCTCCAGCCCCGCGCCACGAGGTGCCGGGCGAGGTTGTTGCCGACGATGCCGCCGACGCCCGCGATCAGTGCCGTTCCCGTCATGGTTCTCTCCGGTGTGGTCCCTGCCCCGTCGCAACCGGAGCTAGGCCTCCGATCCGGACGGCGCTAGACGGCACCGTTTGGGGTCATAGGCACCGAAAGGTCACCAGCATGGAGCCCGGAAGTCCGGACGAGGAGGGGCGGGAGGATTGCGCGCCGCGGCGGATCCTGGCGCTGTTCTCGACCAAGTGGACCAGCATGGTGCTGCACACGCTCCATACCCTCCACGGGGGCCGCGCCCGCACCGGCGTGCTCCACCGCAGCCTGCCCGGCATCTCCAAGAAGATGCTGACCCAGACCCTGCGCGAGATGGAGGGCAGCGGCCTCGTCACCCGCCATGTGGAGGGCACGGTGCCGCCGGCCGTGGAGTACCGGATCACCCCGCTCGGCTGCCGCTTCGTCGAGCCGGTGGAACTGCTCTACGCCTGGAGCCGGGCCAATGCGGACGCCCTCGACAGCCTCGGCGCCCGCTCGACCACCCGGCGCTGAGCGGCGGCTCGGTCCAACAGGCATCCGGCGGGCGGCTGCCGCCCCGCCATCGCGAGGGGAATCGGCGCGGCCTCGGCATCATCGACCATCGGAGTCAGACCAGCCCGGTCCCGTAGTAGACGCCGATCACGACGAACACGGCCACGGTCTTGATGATCGTGATCGCAAAGATGTCGCCGTAGGACTGGCGATGGGTGAGCCCCGTGACGGCGAGCAGCGTGATCACCGCGCCGTTATGCGGCAGGGTGTCCATGCCGCCGCTCGCCATCGAGGCGACGCGGTGCATCACCTCGAGCGGGATGCCGGCCGCCTGCGCCGCCTCGACGAAGCGCCCGGACAGCGCGCCGAGCGCGATCGAGAGCCCGCCCGAGGCCGAGCCGGTGACGCCAGCGAGCACGTTGACCGTCACCGCCTCGTTGATCAGCGGGTTCGGGATCTTCGAGAGCGCATCCGAGATCACCTTGAAGCCGGGCAGCGCGGCGATGACCGCGCCGAAGCCGTACTCGGTGGCGGTGTTCATGCCGGCGAGCAGCGAGCCGGCGACCGCCGCCTTCGAGCCCTCGGAGAAGCGGTCGGCGAGGTTGCGGAAGCCGAGGATCACGGTGGCGAGGATGCCCAGCAACAGAGCGCCCTGCACCGCCCAGATCGCCGCCACGGTCTTGATCTGGACCGTGACCGGGTTGGCCGCCATCTCCGGCGTCAGCGCCGCGCTCGCCTGCTCGCCGTAGGCGCTCGTGATCCAGGCGAGCAGCAGCTTGTTGCCCACGCCGACGATGAGGAGCGGCAGGATCGCGACGCCCGGATGGATCCGGACCCGGTCCTCCACCGCCTGCGGCTCGTTGGTGTGGCCCTCGCCGTAGCCCTCGTCCCCGGCGGCGCGGCGGCGCCATTCGAGATAGGCGACGCCGACGCCGAACACGAAGAGCGCGCCGATGATGCCGAGCCAGGGGGCGGCGTAGGCGTCGGTCTTGAAGAAGGAGGCCGGGATGATGTTCTGGATCTGCGGCGTGCCCGGCAGGGTGTCCATGGTGAAGGTGAAGGCGCCGAGCGCGATCGTCCCCGGAATCAGGCGCTTCGGGATGTTCGAGCGGCGAAACAGCTCGGCGGCGAAGGGGTAGACCGCGAACACCGCCACGAACAGCGAGACGCCGCCATAGGTGAGGATCGCCCCCACCAGCACGATGGCGACGATCGCCCGCCCCTCGCCGAGCAGCCCGGTGACGGCGCCGACGATGGAGCGGGCAAAGCCTGAGATCTCGATGAGCTTGCCGAACACGGCGCCGAGCAGGAAGACCGGGAAGTACAGTTTCAGGAAGCCGACGAGCTTCTCCATGAACAGCCCGGAGAACAGGGTCGGCACGGCGGAGGGATCGGTGAGCAGCACCGCGCCCATGGCGGCGACCGGCGCGAACAGGATCACCGAGAAGCCGCGATAGGCGATCCCCATCAGGAAGAAGAGCGCCGCGAGGCAGATCAGGAAGCTCAAGGTCCGCACCCTCCCCCGCACCTCCCACGGTGCGCGGTGATCAATCTGTCCCAAGCGCGGCCGTGTTCAATGCGGGCGGGGTTACAGGTTCCGGTGCATCACCAGCGCATCGACCGGCCCGTGCGTGGGGTGGCGGAACACGCCGGGCAGGCGCCCGACTTCCCGGAAGCCGAGCCGCGTCCAGAGGGCGACGTCGTGGGCGTTGGTGGCCACGACGAGGTTGAACTGCATCGCCGAAAAGCCGAGCGCCCGCGCGGCCTCGAAGGAGTGCAGGCCCATGGCGCGGGCGACCCCCCGACCGCGCGCCGCCGGATGCGTGGCGTAGGTGCCGTTGGCAACGTGGTCGCCGGCCCCGAGCTGGTTGGCGCGGAGATGGTAGCTGCCGAGCACCGCGCCCGATTCTTCCGCGACGAAGACGTGGTGGGCCGGCGCGAACCAGTAGGCGAGCGCCCGCTCCCGGTCCCAGTCCCGCGGCAGGGCGTAGGTCTCGCC
>JAGTAM010000087.1 GCA_023422485.1 Pseudomonadota bacterium
CCGCCGCCCCGGCACCCCGCCGAAGGGCTTGCCCTTAGGGACCTCGTTTACGCGGCGCGGCTGCCGCGCCCGGCCTTCTTGGCGGGCGGCCTGCCCAGCGCCCGCAGGCGGGCCTTGGCGTAATCGCGGACCTCCTCGCGGGTGCCGTGCGGCATGGCGTTGAGGGTGGCTTGCGTGCGCTCGTCGAGCATCAGGTCGGTCACCGCGTTGATCGATTCCGCCTCGTCGATCAGGCGCTTGAGGTCGGCCTCCTGCTCGGTCACCTCGTCGAAGGCCGGGGAGGCGTCGAAATCCTCGTCCACGGCGCGGATCGCCATCGGCTGGTTCTGGCGGAACTCGTCGGCCTCCTCTTCGGAATAGACGAGGCCGTGCAGCTCGATCAGCTTGAGGATGACGCGGTCCTTCGCCCGTTTCTCGGCCATGGCATAGACATAGGCCGCCTGCCGGCCGGAGACGCGGTAGTTGACGTTGACCAGCGCCTCGCCGATCGACCACTCGACCCGCTCCTCGCCCGCCTTCTCGCCGGGCATCCGGCCGGTGACGAGGATCACCGCTTCGTCGCGCTCGCTGCGCAGCAAGGTCGGCGGGTCGAAGCGGATCTTCGTGTGGCCGGCGATCCGCTCCAGGGTCTTGTGGTAGATGACGGCCGTGCCCTGCACGCGCCAGACATTGCCGGCGAAAGGTTCGCCGTAGCGCACGAGGATGTCGGCAATCTGCTTGTCGGCGGTTCGCATGGTTGTCCCCAGGCTGTGGACCGGGTCCGTGGACGGAAGCGCGCCGGCTCTGACGGCGGCGCATGTTCGCGTTATGTTCTTTCTGTGGACAATATGTGGATAAGTCTTGCATGGCAAGTGCGCTTGCCTGCGACGGGTGGGCCGGCCGAGTCGCCGAGAGATCGGAAATGCGACGTCTACTCCGGACGACGCGGGGAAAGGCCGGTCAGCCGGCCTTCTTGGCGTCATCCAAAAATTCGCGGATCGCGTCGGTGAAGCGCTCACCGTAGGCCTCGCGCTTGCGCTCGCCGACGCCGTGGACCGAGCGCATGGCCCAGAGATCGACCGGTTTGGAGCGGGCCATCTCGATCAGGGTGCGATCGGGAAACACCATGAAGGCGGCGATGCCCTCGGCCCGCGCGATGGTGGCGCGCAGGCCCCGCAGATGCTGGAAGAGCGCTTCGTCCGCCTCGCTCAGCGCATTCGCCTCGTCGTCGCGGGCCGCAGGGCGTCGGCTCCTCGGCTCGGCTTTCTTCGGCTCGGGATCGGGCCTGACCTCGATCGTCTCGCGCCCGAACAGGATCGCCTCGCCCCTCTCGGTCATGACGAGGCCGCCATAGCCGTCGGTGTTCTCGGCCACCGCCCCGGCGGCGAAGAGCTGGCGCAGGAGCGCACGCCACGCCGCGACCGGCTTGTCGGCCCCGACGCCGAAGGTTTTCAACGCCGTGTGCCCGTTGCGCCGGATCGGCTCGCTCTCCTTACCGTGCACGACGTCGCAGACATAGGCTGCGCCGAAGCGCTGGCCGGTGCGCACGATCGCCGAGAGCAGCTTCTGGGCCGCCACCGTCCCGTCGATGAGCGAGACGCCGCTCCGGCACAGGTCGCAGCGGCCGCAACGCTCGCTCGCCTCGCCGAAATAGCCGAGCAGCGACTGACGACGGCAGGCAGCGCCCTCGCACAGCGCGATCATCGCCTCCAGCTTGCGCCGCTCGACCCGGCGGCGCTCCTCCGAGATCTCCTTCTCGTCGATCTGGCGGCGGCGCAAAGCCATGTCGTCGAGGCCGTAGAGGGTCAGCGTATCGGAGGGCAGCCCGTCGCGGCCGGCGCGGCCGATCTCCTGATAGTAGCCCTCGATGTTGGTCGGCATGTCGGCATGGCAGACGTAGCGCACGTCCGGCTTGTTGATGCCCATGCCGAAGGCGATCGTGGCGGTCATCACCACGCCGTCCTCCTGCAGGAAGGTGTCCTGATTGCGCGCCCGCGTGCCCTGGTCGAGCCCGGCATGGTAGGGCAGGGCGTTGAAGCCGTCGCCCTTCAGGGTGTCGGCCAGTTGCTCCACGCGCTTGCGCGACGAGCAGTAGATGATGCCGCTCTCCGCCCGCCGGTCGCGCAGGAACCGTTCCAACTGGCGGGTCGGATTGTCTTTGGGCTGGAAGGTCAGCCGGATGTTCGGCCGATCGAAGGAGTGGACGAAGGTTTTGGGCGGGCGCCCCGCAGGAAACAGCCGCTCGGCGATCTCGGCGCGGGTCGCCGCATCGGCGGTGGCGGTCAGCGCCAGGGTCTGGACGTTGCCGAGCGCCTCGCGGGCGCGGGCAATCTCGCGGTATTCGGGGCGGAAGTCGTGGCCCCATTGCGAGACGCAATGCGCCTCGTCGACCGCCAGCCGCCGCACGCCGGCCCCGCGCAGGGCCTCCATGCAACCGTCCATCAGCAGGCGTTCGGGCGAGACGAACAGAAGCCGCAGATCGCCGGAGCGGATCTTGCGCCACGTCTCCCGCGAGGTCGCTTCGGCCACCGTCGAGTTCAGCGTCGCGGCCTCGATGCCGAAGGCGCGCATCTGCTGCACCTGATCGTGCATCAGCGCGATCAAGGGCGAGACCACCACGGTGAGTCCGGCATCGACCAGCGCGGGGAGCTGGTAGGTCATCGACTTGCCCGAGCCCGTCGGCATCACCGCGAACACGTCCGCGCCATCGAGAACGGCCCCGATCACCTCGTCCTGACCGGGGCGGAAGTCGTCGTAGCCGAAGGTTTTTTTGAGCGCGGCACGAGCCTCGTCGAGGCGAGCTGTCATCGGGTCACTTGCAGAAGCGGGCGGCTGATGGATGCCCCTGTCCGGCTTGCGGACGAGGTGTGTGGGCAATAGCTTGCGGTTGTCTACACAGCGAGGCCGCCATGCCCCTGAACATCCGCAGCGAGGAGGTGAACCGCCTCGCCGAGAAGCTGGCATCGCAGGCTCGCGTGAGCAAGACCGAGGCGGTGCGTATGGCGTTGGCCAACGAACTGCAACGCCGGGAATCGTCGCTGCCGCTATCGGAGCGGATCAAACCGATCCAAGATGCCTTTGCACGTTGGCCCAAGACGGGCCTGAAGGCCGATAAGGCCTTCTTCGATGACATGAACGGCGAGTCCTGATGTTCGTGGACGCGTCGGCGATGGTTGCGATCATCGCACGTGAGCCGGATGCGGAGTCATTGACGAACCGGCTCGAAGGAGCCTCCGTCCGCTACACCTCGGCGGTGGCCGTCTTGGAAACGGTGATGGCCTTGCCGCGCATCGGCGCCGGATCGATTGCGCAGGCAGAGCAGTTGGTGCGACATCGGCTTCGGCACGCGGACATAGAGAAAATCCCCATTACCGCGCGGGAGTCGGCGGCTGCCCTCACCGCGTATGCGCGCTACGGCAAGGGTCATGCTCACCCTGCCCAGCTCAATCTCGGCGATTGCTTCGCCTACGCCTGCGCGAGGTCCCGGGACGTTCCGCTCCTCTTCGTCGGCACTGACTTCTCGCAGACCGACATCACTGCCGCGACGGCGTGAGGCTCACGTGCCGGCCGGCACGAGGCGGCCCTCGGCCACGCCGATCAGGTCGGCTCGCCCTTCCAGCTCGATGAACAGGGCCGGGTCGGCGCCCGTCATCCAGACCTGCCCCTCCAGTGCTTCGAGCGCGTCGAACAGTCCGGTACGCCGCCGCGGATCGAGATGAGCGGCCACCTCGTCGAGAAGAATAAGGGGCGTGAGCCCGCTCATCGCTCGCACGAGCCGGGCATGGGCCAGCACGAGGCCGATCAGAAGCGCCTTCTGCTCGCCGGTCGAAGCCGTGGCGGCGGGCACGTCCTTGGGTCCGTGGCGCACGACGAGGTCGGTGGTCTGCGGTCCGATCAGGGTGCGACCGGCCGCCCGGTCGCGGTGGCGGCCCTGCATCAGCGCGCGGCGGAAGCGATCCTCCGCCTCCAGCGCCGGCCAGACAGCGACGAGGTCGTCGAGATCGCCCTCCAGCCGCAGGGAGGCCCAGGGGAAGGGCGCGGCATCGTCCCGCGTTTCCGCGATCAGCCGGTCGAGGCGCTCCACCGTCTCGCGCCGGGCGAGCGCCACGGCGACGCCGAGCTCCGCCACCTCGCGCTCGACCGCATCGAGCCAGCGGCCGTCGTCCGGCCGCTCGTCGAGCAGGCGATTGCGCGAGCGCAGGGCCCGCTCCATCGCCGAGACGCGGGCGCCGTGGCCGGCATCGACGGCGAGCACGAGCCGGTCGAGGAAGCGGCGCCGGTCGCCGGCGGCGCCACGGAACGAGCCGTCGAAATCCGGCGTCAGCCAGACGATCCGCAGGAACTCCGAGAAGGCGACGGGGGAGGGGGCGGACGCTCCGTCGATCCGGCAGACCCGAGTGCCGCGGCCGTCATAGCCCGGCGGCTCGTAGCCGGAGCCGAGGCGGTGCTCGGCCTCCGCCGTCTCCAGCGTCGCGGAGACGGCGAAGCCGCCCGGCCCGCCGACCCGCGCCATGGTGGCGAGATCGGCGCGGCGCAGGCCGCGGCCGGGACAGAACAGCGAGACCGCTTCCAGAATATTGGTCTTGCCCGCCCCGTTCTCGCCGACGAGCGCCACGAAGCGACGCGCCGTTGCGAGGTCGAGATCGACGTGGTTGCGGAAATCGCGGGCGATCAGGCGGGTGAGGCGAGTGCCTCCCGGCAGCGTGTCCATCGTGAGCGATATATCCGATCCGGCGCGCGCCGGAAGCGGACTTACACGCGCATCGGCATCAGCACGTAGAGCGCCGGCGCCCCATCGCGATCCTGGATCAGAGTCGGCGAGCCGGGATCGGCGAGCTTGAACAGGGCGGTATCGCCCTGCAACTGCGCGGTGATGTCGAGGAGGTAGCGGGCGTTGAAGCCGATATCGAGGGCGGAGGCCTCGTAATCGACATCGAGCTCCTCGGTTGCGGAACCGGCATCCGGGTTGGTCACCGAAAGGGCAAGACGCCCATCGCCCATGGCGAGCTTCACCGCGCGGCCGCGCTCGGACGAGATCGTCGAGACACGGTCCACCGCCTTGGCGAAGGCGTCGCGCTCCACCGTCAGGCGCTTGTCGTTGCCGGTCGGAATCACCCGCTGGTAATCGGGGAAGGTGCCGTCGATCAGCTTCGAGATCAGGGTCACGCCGCCGGCGAAGGTCAGGCGGATCTTGGCCGGCGACAGCTCGACCTGCACGCTCTCGCCGCCATCGTCCACGAGCTTCTGGATCTCGGCCACCGCCTTGCGCGGCACGATGATGCCCGGCATGCCGCGGCTGCCCTCCGGCGCCTCGGTCTCGACCCGCGCGAGCCGGTGCCCGTCGGTCGCCACCGCGCGCAGTTTGAGCGCGCCCTCGACCTCGACGGTATGGAAATAGATGCCGTTGAGGTAGTAGCGTGTCTCCTCGGTCGAGATCGCGAACTGGGTCTTCTCGATGAGCTGCTTCAGCTCGGCCGCAGGGATCGCGAAGGAATGCGGCAGTTCGCCCGCGGCGAGGTCGGGGAAATCGCCCTCGGGCAGGGCGCCCAGCGCGAAGCGCGAGCGGCCGGAGCGGATCGTCATCTGACCGGTTTCGCCGGAGGTCTCCAGCGAGACCTGCGCGCCCTCGGGCAGCTTGCGTACGATGTCGTAGATCACATGGGCCGGTACGGTGGTGGCGCCGGCGTCGAGCACGTCCGCGGCGACGGTCTCCGTCACCTCGATATCGAGGTCGGTCGCCTTCAACTGCAGGCCGTTCTCGCCCGTACGCAGTAGGACGTTGGAGAGGATCGGGATCGTGTTGCGCCGTTCCACCACCCGGTGGACATGGCCGAGCGATCTCAGGAGGGCCGCGCGCTCGACTGTGACTCTCATCGGAAAACCCGTCGTCTCTTGAACAATCGGCCCGTCCGCCGTCGGTCAGGCCCGAAAACGGCGCGACTCTCTCGAAACGCCCCTCCCGCCATCGCGGCCGGAGGGCTGGTCGGTACCGGGTCGTTTCGCGAGGCACGCCAGTGCGGAGCGGGCCCGGCAGCTTGGCGAACCGCCCCCGCGAAGGCAAGGGCGACCTCCGCACTGTCCCGCCCCTCGAAGGGTCGATCCCCGAGCGTGTCCATCCGCGCCGGACCGCCCTCCACATCGGAGGACACGGCTGGTGGCCGCTGCGCAACGGAGCCGGACCGGACCGGCTCCGCCCCGTTCGCCGTCAATCCTGAAGCATGCGCTTCAGCAGCTCGACCTCGTCGCCGAGCACCGCATCCTCGCCGATCTGCTTCTCGATCTTGCGCACCGCGTGCAGCACGGTGGTGTGATCGCGCCCGCCGAAGCGGCGGCCGATCTCGGGCAGGGAGCGCAGGGTCAGCACCTTCGACAGATACATCGCGATCTGACGCGGCTTGACCACGGCGGCGGTGCGGCGCTCCGACAGGATATCGGAACGCGAGACATTGTAGCGCGAAGCCACCAGCTTCTGGATGTCCTCGATCTTCACCCGCTTCGGCTCGCGGTTCTTTACGAGGTCGCGGATCGCGGTCTCGGCGGTCTCGACGGTGACCGGCGCGCCGGTCAGCGTAGCGTGGGCCAGGAGCCGGTTCACCGCACCTTCGAGGTCACGGCCGTTGGCCGTGATCGCGCGGGCGACGTAGGCGGAGACGGCCGGCGAGACTTCGAAGTTCGGATGGCTCTGTCGCACCGCGTCGAGCCGGGCGGAGAGGATCGAGGCGCGCAAGCCTTCATCCAGCCCGCCGATCTCGACGACGAGACCGCCGGCCAAGCGCGAGCGCACCCGCTCGTCGAGCGCCTCCAGCTCCGTCGGCGGACGGTCGGAGGCGACCACCACTTGGCGTCCCGAATCGATCAGGGCGTTGAGGGTGTGGCCGAACTCGGTCTGGATCGACTTGCCCTGGATGAACTGCACGTCGTCGAGGATCAGCAGGTCGATTGCCCGCAGACGCTCCTTGAAAGCCAGCGCGCTCTGCGTCTTCAGGGCGTTGACGAAGCCGTACATAAAGCGGTCGGCGGTGAGATAGATCACCCGGCGTCCCGCCTCGCGGGCGGCATGGCCGGCGGCGTGGAGCAGGTGCGTCTTGCCGAGACCCACGCCGGCATGGACGTAGAGCGGGTTGTAGAGCGCGCCGTCACCGTCGCTGCGGGCAATCCGCTCCGCCGCCGCGTGGGCCAGCGCGGTGGAGCGGCCCACGACGAAGTTGGTGAAGGTGAGCCGCGCATCGAGCGGTGCGCCGTTGAGATCGACCGAACCCGACTCGCCGCGGGGCGAGGCGATCTCGGTCTCGACCAGCGGTCCCGGCCCCTGGAGGGCGGCGGCCGTCGCGGTGGCATGGAGCCGGTTCAGCGGTCCGCTCGTCGGGTTCGGCTTCGCCTGGGTGCCGGCACTCGGGCGGGCCGGAGCCGAGGCCCCCCGTACGCCGACCTCGATGCGGCTGATATCGTCGGCCTCGGCCCGGAAGGTCGTCAGCACCCGATCGAGATAGTGCGACTCGATCCAGCTCTTGAGAAACCGGGTCGGCACCGTGAGACGGGCGACGCCGCCCTGAACGTCTTCCAATTCAAGGCGGGCGAACCAGCTCGCGAATACATCCTCGCCGAGCTCCGCCCGCAGCCGCCGCTTCACCCGCGTCCAGGCCGCGGGGATATCGATGGTCCCCCTGCCGTTTCCGCCATCGCCGTCCGACATGCTGCCGTCGAGGTGCATCACCGTGTCTCCTCGCATCCAAGCCGGCGGACCGGAGGGGATGCGTACGCATACGCCACACGAGAGAAGGCAACGCCCGACTCGGGCGGTGCCGGAAATGGCCGCAGCGCTGTCAAGAGCGACGCTGCGAGCCACCGCTAAAGATGGCTGTGTATCAACAATCCTCTATCGTTCTCCTAACAGCGGGACGATCGGGGAAAACATCTGCGCGCGCGGCGAGTCATGCGCCTGGGGTCGAGGAGTCGAAGCCCAGTCCGCAACTTGGGGAAGACTCCGGCCGATTCGTCGCTCGACTTGGATCGGCTCCCCCGTCGCAAGGTTTTGTTAATCTACACGGTGCGGAGCAGCGGGCGCAACGAAGAACCCTTGAACTATGGTTAACGCCGCGTTGTCGGCGCCTCGTCCGCATCGCTGCAAGCCGCGATTCGGGATAACCGGACGGCACCTGTGGAGAAGACGAAGCGCACGGTGCACAAGTTCGACCCTGGCCGCCCTTACACATTCCGGGGTGCCGCGCGTCCGAACGCCATCGCGCAACCACCCAAGGTCCGCCGCAGCTTCGCCTCGCCCTTCCTCACCCTCGACGTCGGCAGGCGACGTCATCGCGACGCTGCCCCGGATGCGCTTGGCAATCCGGCATAGGATTGCGGACATGGGATCGGACGGAGGGTCGCTACTGAAGAGCCGCCGGCCTGCTCGATGGCGAGAAGAGAGAGATCGAGGGCTCGGAACGCTCGACGAAATTCCCGTCAGGGACAGTCTGCAGATCGAGCCCCTCGATCTCGGCGAGGATGTCGTCCGAATCGGATTGGTGCAGATCGTCGTGCGCATACGCGACGACAAGGCGACCGTCGTGGCGATCGAACAGGGCTTCGTCGCGGCGGACGAGGCGGCAGGGACAGGGCCGCGAGTCCGTGAGGCGAAGAATGCGAGACAGAGCGGAGTGAGGCGCGCCAGGCACCATTGGAAAGGTGCCGAAGCCGCGGCTCCGGACGATCAACCCGAGCCGGCAAGGTCGACTGCTGATCGGCGGTGAGCGAAAAAAGAAAGCCCGGCCGAGGGGCCGGGCTTGATCACGATTCTGGACGGCACGCCTTCCTGACGACCTTCCGGCCGGCAGGGAGCCCCGAAAGGCCTCAGGCGGCGATCGACTTCACGCGAGCGGCGAGGCGAGACACCTTCCGCGAGGCGTTGTTCTTATGAACGATGCCGTGCTGGGCGGCGCGCATGATCTCCGGCTCGGCAGCGCGGAGGGCGGCGAGGGCCTGGCCCTGATCACCGGTGGCGATCGCCTCCTCGACCTTGCGAACGAAGGTGCGCATCCGCGAACGGCGCGAGCGGTTGATCGCCGTACGCTTGGCGATCTTGCGGGTCATCTTCTTGGCCGACACGGTGTTGGCCATGGGGCATCCTCGTCTGGTCGTGGCGGCAACGACCCGGTCCGGGAGCATCCGGTATCGGTCAGCGCGGCCTGATGATAAGCAAAGGCGAAACGACCGGACGCAGTGCTGCGGCCGGACGTGGAGGCCGCTCTATAGCCATGCCCCCGTGATCCGTCAACAAATCGTCACGCCAGCCGCCTCGCCCACCGTTCGTGCATTTTGTTTGCCCAAAGAGCGTTGCCAAGCGGAATTCGATCGGCTAATGCCGCGTTCAGTTCGGCGGCGGCATCGCCCCCCGACACCGCGCTGCGGTAGCTCAGTGGTAGAGCACCTCATTGGTAATGAGGAGGTCGAGAGTTCAATCCTCTCTCGCAGCACCATTCTTCCCCCACCATCATTGATGACGCGACCGCGAATACCCTGGCTTTCTGGGTCCGGACTTGTGTTGTGCGTCGATGCGTCGTCACAAATAGCATAATTTACAGTTCGCGCTTGTCGTAGGCCCGCTGAAAACCGACCAGTCGGGGCCATTCCCAACACTCATGCGTTTTGCCAAGACATACCCCGCACTTCATTCAAGTTAATTCATTGAATTGCCTGATAATTACTATAAATATACAATTCCATACAATTGCCACAGGCTCTTGTGCCAAAAAATACTTTCAAGTCTCGGCGCCACAAATCGATATAGCAGCGTCTTCCGCAAGCCGTGCGTTGTCGAATAGATAGAATGCGGCACCTGGATCGAGACATTAACTGTCCCGAGATCGACGGTGACGATATTATCGATGCTGCGCACGGCACCGCATCTACGCTAGCGCGTTATGTGTCGGATGGCTGCCGATCAGGGTGGATTCTCGCGGATACAGAGGCGGCCCAATAGAGAATTTTATCTTAATTTCATATCGGAGGATGATGCATTGCCTCGAGCGAGAAAAGGATTGCCCTTCAATATGGAGTTTTTTGAAAGTCGATTGGGCTCGTAACGCTCAATTTTTTCAATAACCAGCGTCCGAGTGCCCTCGTCTCGGTGAGATCGAAGTCCGTCTCACAATCGTTCGGGTCGAACCGAGTTGTGGCTGCTGGCCGTGTCGGAACCCCTTCTTTGCGTATGTTTCGGTCGATGCAGCGTTCCGCGGCACGACCGGTGCGGGAGTTCAGCCGATGAGCGCCTCAGCGATGTGTCAGGACGAACAATGGCATCGCTCGCCCGATTGCCTGACGACCGAGCGTATCGCGGCTTTGCCGGTCATGCTCGAGATCATCTGCCGCGTCACCAGCTTGGGCTTCGCAGCCGTTTCGCGGATCAACGATGATGCGTGGAAGGTCTGCAGCGTCAAGGATGATGTTGGCTTCGGCCTACGAGAGAACGACGTTTTCCGCTTCGGGACCGTGCCTTGGCGGGAGATGCTCACGCATCGGCGGCCGATTGTCGTCGATGATGCAGGGGCCGATCAGTCGATCCGTCGGCTTTCCGATACGGAGCGCTTCGACTTTCGAAGCTACATCTCCTTCCCGATCACGTTGTCGCACGGGGGCCTGTTCGGAACCCTTTGCGCGATCGGCACGATGCCCGCCCGACTGGACCAGACGGAGATACGGGGCATATTCCGGCAATTCGCCGAACTCATCGGACTTCAGCTCGACGCGCAGCGTCAATCGTCCGGGCCGGCGGGTTCGCCGTACGACGAGGCGGCCATCGCATCCTCAAAGGATGTCGAGCCGCTCGCCACCGTCATCGAACACCTGCCGGTCGCCGCCGGATTGTTCACGCCGGATGGCCGGATCCTCCTCGATAACCCGTCCCTGCGTCGGCTCCTCCAGCAGGGCCGCATCCCCGGCGCGGACGCCGGCACAGATCCGCGGTGGACCGGTTATGCGGCGGATGGCGCCGTCCTCGATCCGCGCGATCATCCTTTCGCAAGGGCATTGGGCGGCCACGTCACGCTGCGCACGCGCTTCCTCTATCGGACGGACGACGGTTTCGAGCGCTGGACGCGGATCAGCGGGTTGCCTTTCAGACGTCGACCCGCGTCGGCATGGCAAGCGAACCCACCCGCGCCGGCCGTGCTCCTCATCGTCGAGGAGGAACACGAGGCGGGACGGACGGCGGACGCGCTGCATCAGAGCGAAGCTCGATTGCAGGCCGCCATCGATCTGATCGGTCTGTCACCTTGCGATTGGGATCCGGCAACAGGGGCGCTGAACTGGAACGCGCGCCTCAAGGCGATCTGGGGACTGCCGCCCGACGCACAGATCGATCGCTCCGTCTGGCTGTCGGCAATCCACCCCGAGGACCGTCCGCGCGTGGAGGAAGCGATTGCCCGCTGCAGCGACCCGGCCGGGGACGGCATCTACAATGTCGAGCACCGCGTGATCGGGATCGAGGACAAGGTCGAGCGGTGGGTGGCGATGCACGGTCGTACCGAATTCGAGGATGGCCGACCCATCGGCTTTGTCGGTGTCGGGGTCGAGATTACCGAACGGAAGCGGGAGGAAACCATTCGCCGCGAGAGCGAGGAACGCTTTCGGCGATTTGCCGAGCATTCGACCAACGTCCTCTGGCAGGCGGATCTCGAGAGCCGGCGCCTGACCTTTCTCAGCCGCGCTCTCCGGCACGTATGGGGCGTCGCACCCGAGCAACTGACGTCGATCGAGAGTTGGCTCGCGACGATCCATCCCGACGACCGGGATACCGCGTATCGTACGGTCGAGAAGGTGGGCGGTGGCGACGTCGCCGTCTTGGAGTACCGCATCCTGCGCCCTTCCGACGGCACGGTTCGGCGCATTCGCGACACCTTCTTCCCGATCCCGAGCGAGGATGGCCGCATCCGCCACATAGGCGGCATCGCCGAGGATGTGACCGGCCGTACCGGTGCGCGGATTTATTTGGTGGACGAGAATCCGGGCTCGCGGCAGGCATTGCTCTCATTGCTGCAGCCGGCCGGCTACGAGGTTCAGGTTTTCGCCAATGCCGCGGCACTGGCGGAGATCGCGGGATCTCTGCAGCCGGGCTGCGTAATCCTCGACATGGAGGCGGCCGGCCCCGAAAGCCTCACGGTGGCGAAGGCGCTGAAGGCCGGTGGGCTCTCCCTGCCCGTCGTCATGATCGGACGCAGCCACGGCGATGTCGGTTTCGGGGTGCGCGCCATGAAGGCGGGCGCCGTCGACTATCTCGAAAAGCCGTGGCAGCCCGCGGCGCTTCTGACCGCGGTGTCGGCTGCCTTGGCTGAACTGCGTACCGATACCGAGAGAAGCCAAGCGCGCGACGACGCCAAGCTTCGCATCGGCGCCCTGTCGCCGCGGGAACGAGAGGTTCTTGAAGGGTTGCTTGCCGGGGGGACGAACAAGTCGATCGGCCGGGCCCTCGGCCTCAGTCCCCGCACCGTCGAGATTCACCGAGCCCATGTCATGGAAGCGCTCGGGGTCAAAACACTGCCGGAAGCCGTGCTGATGGCAGCCAGAGCCGGGGTGCAGCCGACCAGCGGCCTTTGACGGACCTGGCAAGGTTTCGTCGGAGGCATTTCCCAGGTCGCGCCGCCGCGAGTCGGGGGGAGGCGCGCTAAGCGGCGGGGCGGTCGCTCGCGGAGGGGCGCAGCGGCGTCGCCGCGGGCTTGAGATAGGACCCGTCGTACTCGGCCAATGCCTTGAGCCCGTCGGGCCTGAGGATCGTGAGCCTGCGGCCGGATAGCTCGATGAGTCCATCGCGGCGCAGCTTCTGCAGGACGCGGTTGACGTGCACACACGACATTCCGAGCGTGTCGGCGAGATCGGCTTGCGTGATGGGGAAACTGTACTGGTTCTCCGAAGCGAGCCCGGTGGTCCGGAGCCGCAGCAGCATCTCGCACAGGAAGTGGGCCAGACGCTCCGGGCCGGACCGGGAGCCGAGATTGGTGATCCACTCCCGCAGCGTCGCGGCCTCCGTCAGCCGGGCCATCTGCAGAGCGCGGGCGATCCTCGGGCGTCGGCGGATCAAGTCCTCGTATTCCGGGCGCGGAATGAGGGTGAGACGACAGGCCGTCAGCGTTCCGAGGGCGCAGTCGAGCGGCAGCCGAAAATCGAGATCGAGTTCGAACAGGTCGCCAGGGAGGAGATAGGCTGTGATCTGGCGCCGTCCGTTCGGGAGAAACTTGTAGCGGCAGGCGAACCCGTCCAGGACCAGGATGGCGCTTTCCGGGATGTCCGATTGATGGAGGAGCGGAGTTTGCGCCGGGTAGCGGCGACCGCCCGCCGCCAAGCCGTCGAGTTCCCGGACATCGCCTGATGTCAGTTCCACATGCGTCGCGAGCTTGCGTCGCAGAGGATTGCCGGACTCGGACTCGATCACGCCCGTGCGGAGTGTCGCCTCGTGGTCGTGGCGAGGATCGACAGCTTGTGTCTCATCGGGCGGCGCGTGCGCCGGCGCAGGCATGAGAACGGTCGTGATGAGGCGATTCGGATGAAGTGGCCGCATACGTTTTCGGTACTCGATGTCACAGGCTGCCAGACTATGCGGCTCGGCGTGTAACGTCGCATCCGTCACTTACCTTAGGTAGTCCCCCATGCCTAAAAGGTTGTGTCCAAACTCCAGGAAGACGCTGTTTTTGGGCCTACCGCAACCGAACAATCGGCTCCGAGCCCGACGGCAGGACACGATAGCGTCAGACGCTGAGGCGATGTAACTTTAGTCAATCTCGGACGGTCGCCCCGCGCCCGGCTCGCATCGCTGCGATTGGCCACGCTGATCCGGCAATGCCCGAGGCGCGCGATCGACGAACACCCGAGTTCCCACACGACGATGGTTCCTACCGGCTACAACGCGGCTCTCGTGGCGCTGTCCGTCGCCATCGCGGTGCTCGCCTCCTACACGGCGCTCGACCTCGGCGGGCGCATGCGCGGCACCGGGTCACGCGCGCGCTGGGCTTGGCTCATCGGCGCCGCCCTCGCCATGGGGGGCGGCATCTGGTCGATGCATTTCGTCGGGATGCTGGCTTTCGAGATGGGCCTTCCCGCCGCTTACGACCTCGGCAGCACGCTGCTGTCGCTGCTGATTGCCATCGGTGTGACCGGCGCGGCCCTGGCGTGGCTCGGCCGCGGCGAAGCCGGGCGCTGGGATGTTCTCGCTGCCGGTCCCGTCATGGGGATCGGTGTTGCGGCGATGCACTACACCGGGATGGCCGCGATGCGGATGCCCGGCAACCTCGCCTACAGCCTACCGATCGTGGCTTTGTCCGTCGGTATCGCCGTCGTGGCCGCGACCGTCGCCCTGTGGCTGACCTTCCGGCCGACCGGCGTCTGGCAGCGTTTCGTGGCCGCCCTCGTCATGGGCGTGGCGGTGGCCGGCATGCATTACACCGGCATGGCGGCAGCCACGATCACCGCGGGGGAAGCGGGCATCCATTCCGCCCATCTCGCCGCGACGAGCGTCGATCAGCAGAACCTCGCCCTCTCCGTCGCGGGCGTCACCTTCGTCATCCTGTTCCTCGCCATGCTCGCCTCCGCGTTCGACCAGCAGCGGATCCAAGGCGAATTGCGGGCGAGCGAGGAACGCTTTCGCGCCGCCGTCCAAGCCGTTCGCGGCGTTCTATGGACCAATGATCCGCAGGGGCGGATGACCGGCGAGCAGCCCGGCTGGGCCGCGCTGACCGGACAGACCCGCTCCGAGTATGAGGGCTTCGGCTGGGCCGACGCCGTACATCCGGATGACCGGCAGCCGAGCGTCGAGGCCTGGAACGCGACGGTGGCGGCCCGCAGCACCTTCGTCCACGAACACCGGGTGCGCGCCCGCGACGGGCTCTGGCGACACTTCTCCATCCGCGCCGTCCCCGTGCTCGATGCCCAGGGCGCCATCCGCGAATGGGTCGGCGTCCATACCGACATAACCGAGCAGCGCGAGGCCGAGGCCGAGCTGCGGGAGTCCAACGAGGAGATCCAGCGCTACGCCTACATCGTCAGTCATGATTTGCGCGCGCCGCTCGTCAACGTGATGGGCTTCACGAGCGAACTTGAGGCGGTTCGCGAGGAATTGCGCACCCTCTTGCGCGACCATCCGCAGGGTAAGCGGATCGACGACGACATCGGCGAGTCGCTGAGCTTCATCCAGGCGGCGATCATCAAGATGGAGCGGCTGATCGCGGCGATCCTGAAGCTGTCGCGGGAGGGTCGGCGCCGATTCAATCCGGAGCCGCTCGACATGACCGCCCTCATCCGCGGCATCGCCGATGCGCAGCGCCATCAGGCCGGCCGCCTCGGTGCGACGGTCACGGTCTCCGAGACGCTGCCTGAGATCGTCGCCGACCGCCTCGCCGTCGAGCAGGTGTTCGGCAACCTCATCGACAACGCCCTCAAGTATCTCGATCCTGCCCGAGCCGGGACAATCGAGATTTCGGCCAAGCCCGCGCCCGGCAACCGCATCCGGTTTGCCGTGTCCGACAACGGCCGGGGCATTGCCCCCCAGGATCACGGCCGGATCTTCGAGCTGTTCCGACGCTCCGGCGCACAGGATCGCCCAGGGGAGGGGATCGGGCTCGCCAGCGTGAAGGCGCTGGTGCGCACGCTCGGCGGACGGGTCGAAGTGTTCTCGCAGCCGGGGAGGGGCTCAACCTTTATCGTGACGCTGCCCCGCGAGCCGGTTACAGGCCGAAGCGAGGCGGCGACATCGAGCTCTCCCGAGACGATGCCCCTGGCCGCGGAGTGACCATGCAGCCGCCCTTCCATGCCGTCAGCATCGTGATGATCGAGGATGACGAGGGTCATGCCCGGCTGATCGAGCGGAATATCCGCCGCGCGGGCGTCAACAACGAGATCGTGCCCTTCCGCGACGGCACTTCGGCGCTCGAATTCCTGTTCGGTGCCGACGGCTCAGGTGAGGTGAGCAGCCGGCGCCATCTCCTGATCCTGCTCGACCTCAACCTGCCGGACATGACCGGCATCGATATCCTCGAGCGGATCAAGGCCAATCCGAACACCAAGCGTTCACCGGTCGTCGTCCTGACGACGACCGATGACAGCCGCGAGATCCAGCGCTGCTACGATCTCGGGGCGAACGTCTACATCACCAAGCCGGTCAACTACGAAGGCTTCTCGAACGCGATCCGTCAGCTCGGGCTGTTTTTCTCGGTCATCCAGGTCCCCGAGAACTCATGAGCGACGCGAGCTCGGCCCTCATCCTCTACATCGACGACGATCCCGGCCTCGGGCGCTTGGTGCAGCGCTCGCTCCAGGCACGGGGCTATCGGGTCGAGCTGGCCGAGACCGGCGAGGAGGGGCTGGCGCGGGCGCGAACGGGCGGGATCGATCTTATCGCCCTCGACCACCACATGCCCGACCGGACCGGGCTCGACCTGCTGCCGCTGCTCCGCAGCCTGCCGGACGCGCCGCCGGTGATCTACGTCACCGGCTCCGAGGACAGCCGCGTGGCCGTCGCGGCCCTCAAGGCGGGCGCGGTCGATTACGTCTGGAAGGACCTCCAGGGACAATTCCGCGAATTGCTCGGCGAGGCGGTCGACACGGCCCTGCGCCAGGAATCGCTGCGGCGGGACAAGGAGCGGGCGGAGGCTGCCGTCCGCGAGGCGCGGGACCGGGCGGAGCTTCTGCTGCGCGAGGTGAATCATCGGGTCGCCAACTCGCTGACCCTCGTCGCCGCGCTCGCCCGCATGCAGACCAACGCGGTGGCGGATCCGGCCGCCAAGCAGGCCCTGGAGGAGATGCAGGCCCGCATCTCGGCCATCGCCGGCATCCACCGCCGGCTCTACACCTCGCAGGACGTGGAGGCCGTGGAACTCGACGCCTACCTAACGGGGCTCGTCGAGGAGCTGCAGCTTGCGATGAAGGCG
This sequence comes from Pseudomonadota bacterium, assembly GCA_023422485.1. Lineage (GTDB taxonomy): Bacteria > Pseudomonadota > Alphaproteobacteria > Rhizobiales > Beijerinckiaceae > Methylobacterium. Next base: position 16,887 of record JAGTAM010000087.1, read on the forward strand.
TCCGGCCGCGACCACGCCATCCGTCTCCAGGCGGAGCCGATCCGGCTCGCCACCGACAAGGCGGTTTCGCTGGGCGTCGTCGTCACCGAGCTGGTCACCAACGCCTACAAATACGCCTACCCGTCCGAGACCCAGGGCGAGATCCGCGTGCGCGTGGTGCGCGAGGGGCCCGATACGCTCTCCCTCGCGGTGGAGGATGACGGCATCGGCTGGACAGGGGAGGGCGAGGCGAAGGGAACCGGCCTGGGCTCGCGCATCATCCGGGCGATGGCCTCCAACCTGCGCTCCGCCCTGACCTATGCCCCCGGCCGGATCGGGACGCGGGCCGTGCTGTCCTTCCAGACCTGATCTTGGCTATCGCTCCAGCGAGCGATGGAGAGGTTGGGCCGATAACCTCAGCTCTCAAGAATCCGATCAGCTTTGCCGTCCGAAGATTCACTCCGTGTAGGGTCCTGAGAGCGTAGCTTCAGACTCAATTTCCTATCGCCTTCGATGAACCGCGCCCGCCGAGGCAGGTTACCCGAGCGGCAGGTGTGCTGCCTGTTTCTCCCAAGACTTCGACCCGCCCGACCCTGTCGGCGCGGGCTTCTTTTTGCCTAGGGCAGGGCTGATCGAAGACCGGTCGCGGCGGCTCAGAAGCGGCGGCAGCGTACGGCCTCGTCGGCGAGGGAAGCGTGCACGACCTGTCCGCCCGCCGCCTCGCAGGTCGATCGGAGCGACCGTTCGGACCGGTGAAAGCCCCAGATGGCGATCATCGGCGCGACCATGATGAACACGGTCATGCCCATGATGAAGGCGGGAAACCATTCCGGCATCGGCCGGGACGAAGGCGGCTCCGGTCGGATCGGCGGCATCGGTGCCAGGAAGGCCAGGAGCGGGAGCAGATTCAGTGCGCTCATGGTGCGGTGTCTCTCGCGCGATGGCGGTTCGATCGGCCGAGGCCGGACGTATCGAAATCAACTCGTCGTCATCCCATCCGGTCACTTTGACGACTGAAGACGATGCGTCGCAGGGATCGTCTGTCGCCAGGGCGATCAAGGAACCGGGACCGGCTCGGTCAGGCCGTTGACTGACAGCAGATAAGCGACGAGGTCGGTCTGCTCCTCGCCGCTCACGCCGGCGGCCGGATCCGCCCAGTAGGTGTGGCCTTCGCCCGTGACCCGCGCGGTGCGCGCTTTCTGCGAGCCGGCATTCGCCGCGACGACCCTTGCGCGAAGGCCGCGATCGACGAGAGCCTTCAGGCTGTTGGCCGGATCGGGCGCGATGCCTGCGTCGAGTGTGCCCGGGACGCCGAGCTGTCTCTCCGCATCAGGACCGACCGCGACGCCCGAGTCATGGAGATAGGGGGCGCTCCAGGCGAGGCCGACGAGGTTCTGCACTTTGTAACCGCCCCTTGTGCCGGCATGCGCCCAGGCGAGTTGCACCTGCTTGAGGGCATCGCCCTCCAGGGGAATCGGGACGAGTTTCGGATCCGGTGGAAGCGGGAACGGCGTGTCGGTGGCAAAGACCGTCGGGGGCGCGAGGCGCGCCTCCATCCGCACGGTCGAGCGCGCACGGCTCGGCTGCGTGCCGATCTCCTCCACTGGGATGACCCGGTTGTTGCTGAGCGCCGGCCCGGCATGGCAGCCGGCGCAGCCCACACGCTCGAACACCGCGCGCCCGCGCTTCACCTGCGCCGCGTCGGCAGAGACATCGGGCGCGCGCAGAAGGTTCTGGAAGGCCGACATCGCGTTGTTGGCGTAGTTGGCGGGCTCCCCCGGCACGGAAGCCAGAAGTCCGTTATCGGTCAAGTAGTTCGTGGCGGGAAAGCTCGGCAGGACGGCGTAGCTGTTCAGACCCGGTGTCCCCGGCGTCGTGTCGGCGGCCTCCAGCACCGCGGTCGGGGGCTTGCCCGAAGCTGGATCGTAACGGAGTGCCGCCGCCGCGCCTTGCAGGACCGTGCCGAGATAGACCTGCGGATCGAGCCCGAACAGCGTCTTGGCGGCTCGCGTCTGCTGCGTCGTATCGGAATTGGCGGCGTGAACGTTGTTGTTGAGCGCCGACAATCCCTTGAAGGGTCCGATCCCGGCCCGCCCACTCCAGCTATAGGGCTCGGCATAGGCCGAGAAGCTCGATGGGATCGAGGTCGGGTTGGTCTCGCGGTCGGCGGAGGAATCGAAGCTGCCGGCGGGCCAGCTCGCGACCTCGACCTTGGCCGCAGCCTCGAACGCGGCCCGATCGGGCAACGGGGCCCGCCCGCCATCCTCGGTCGTCACGCCCCAGGACGAATCGCCCGGATGGGCGGACGGGTCGGCGCTGCCATGCATGAAGTAGGCGGTCGCGTTGCTCGCCAACGCCATCAGCAGGCCGGCATTGAGGTCGGTATTGGGCGCGCCCTCCACCACCTTGCCCGAGGCCGGATCGACCGCTGTATGACATAGCGCGCAAGTGATCCCCATCCGCAGGCGTCCACGGTCGTAGAAGGTGCGGATGCCGAGGATGAAGGCCGAGCCCCGCGGCACGTCGAGCCCGGTCGGCACCAATTCACCCGTCTTCCAGACCTTGTCACCCACCGTCACATCGCGGGCCATGCGGACCTGGAGATTGGTCGTGCCCGCGCCCCCGAGCAGGAAGATGGCGCGGGCCACTTCGTAGGGCGTCAGGCCGCCGTCGAGCATCCCCATCACGTCGGTGAGGAACACTTCGTTGCCAAAGGTCTCGCGGTAGAAGGCTTCCCGGCCGCGTTTCACTAGCGCGTCGTCGATGGCGACGGCGCCCTTCTCGGCGGACAGATCGTTGCGCCCCTCCGGCGTGGCCTTGAGCCGTTCAGCCTCTTCCCGCGCGACGCGCCGGCCGAGGATGTCGTAGGCGGTCTGCCGCGGGTAGCGCTCGGAATTCAGCAGATCCCCCTCGTCCGGCATCGGCGCGTAGCTGACGCGGGCGACGGCACCCAACGCGACGACTGCGCCGGCCGCAACGGCCGAGATCATGATGAAACAAAGTGGCCAGGCCATTAGGGCACATATTCCTCGCGGCAATAGGAGCAAAAGACGTTTCCCGCCAACCTTAGCCAGGAAGCAATCTCAGCGGCGGCCGAGAATAACGCAGTTTAGGTTGCATCTGAGGAGACACATACGATGCGTGCGCCAGGATTCCTGACGCCTTCACATGCCTCTGAACAACGATACGCTCCTTGTAGCGCTGATAATCTATGTTGGCGCAAGGCAGAGCAATTCGCGGGACAAGTCCGTGGCGGGTGCACGAGCCCCTGTCCAAGTCCGTGATCTGCCACAGGACCTGATGCAACAGACTGCCTTCGACGACCTTGCCTCGCCCCTGGATGGCGAGGTGCCAACGCTGCCTCCAGAGGTCCAGCAACGACTCGGAGCCCTTCTCGCCGAAGCCTATGCGCGAATGCCGGGCAACCCGAGTGCGGAGGCCGGCCGTTTCGACGCCCTTCTGGCACGGCTTGAGACCGTCCTCGTCGCCCAGGAGGGCAAGGACGAGGAGTCGTTTCGGGCTGCCATCATCGAGATGACACCGCGGCTCTACAACTTCGCCATGTCGCTGACGAAGAACCCATCAGCCGCTGACGATCTCGTGCAGGACACGTTCCTTCGGGCTTGGCGCAGCCGCTCCCGCTTCACCGTCGGCACGAATCTCGGCGCGTGGCTGTTCACGATCATGCGCAACGCCTTCTACTCGCGTCACCGCAAGGAGGTGCGCGAGGTCGCCGACAGCGACGGCGATTACGCCGAGCGCCTCGCTGCGGCCCCCGAGCAATCGGGCCATGTCGATCTGATGGATGCGCAGACGGCGCTCGCCAAGCTGCCGCTGCCGATGCGGCAGGCGCTGATCCTCGTGGCGATCGAGAACCTCAGCTACGAGGAGGCGGCGACCGTCATGAACTGTCGCATCGGCACGGTGAAGAGCCGTGTCTGGCGCGCCCGCGAACAGCTCGCGCAGATCCTCGGCTACAGCGCCGCCGATGTCGGCTCCGCCAGCATGACGCTCTCGGCCGTCGGCGGCTCGCCCTGGCTGGCCTGACCGTCGACGACCTGAGGCGCCGAGCCCGGCTCGGCGCCCTTTTCGTCAGGCGCTCATCTGCAACTGGAGTTGCGGCAGCCGGGAGGTCCGGGCGAGACCGAACTCCTTCAACGAGACCACCTCGACCAGCGCGTCCTTGCGGGCGATCACGACGCTGTTGTCCGGCACCGGCGTCCAGGTCGCATGCTCCTTGTCGAGCGGCTCCGACACGATCACCACGCCGTCCGCCGACTGGCGGTAGTACATGCTGTTGGCCGCGTCGTTGGCGGCGTAGCGGAAGGCGTAGAGGTCGCGCCCGTCGGCGAGCGCCGCGGTGAAGCGGAACGGGTGGCCGCCCTCGATCCCACCGACCAGCTCCGTGACCTTGGCGAGCGCCAGCGCCGTCGCGGTGATCGGGTCGCGCTCCACCTCCGAGGCCATCAAACCCTGGCCGAGGATCGCCAGGAACAGCGCCTCCGAATCCGTGGTGCCGTTGCGGGAGGGATAGAGCTCGTCCGGGATCAGCGCCTCGATCGGCCGGCGCAGCCGCGCCCAGTCGCCGACATAGCCGTTGTGCATGAACAGCCACGGCCCACAGGCGAAGGGGTGGCAGTTCGGCCGGGTGATCGGCGTGCCGGTCGCCGCCCGCACATGGGCGAAGAACAGGTGCGAGTGCAGGTGGCGGCAGATGTAGCGCAGGTTCTCGTCGGACCAAGCCGGCTGGACCTCGCGGAAGCGGCCGGGCTCGGGATGGTCGCCGTACCAGCCAAGGCCGAAGCCGTCGCCGTTGGTGCTCGCGGTCGATTCGAGCGCCTTGATGCTCTGCGAGACCAGCGAATGCGCCGGCTCGGTCACGTAATGCTCGAGCGGGATCGTGCGGCCTCGATAGGCGATCCAGCGACACATCGTTTCGGCTCTCCCGCAGCGTTTTAGCGCATCGCGCATCGGGGATGATCGTGGAGAATCCGCGTCACCTTGAGCGCAGCCGCCCGCGCCGGTCCGGCGCGACGGGTCGTGCAGGCAACGCAGCAGCGGCGGATCAGATGCCGTGCGATTGCAGCCACGCTTCGAGCAGCGCGACTTGCCAGAGCTTGGAATTGCCCTTCGGCGTCAGCGTCCCGTCGGGATCGGCGAGCAGGTGATCGACGTAAGTGCGGTTAAAGATCCCGCGCTCGCGCGCCGCCGGACGGTCGAGCACGTCGCGCACGAAATCCATGAACGGCCCGCGGATGTGCTTGAGGGCCGGGACCGGGAAGTAGCCCTTCGGTCGGTCGATCACCTCAGCCGGCACCACCGCGCGGGCGGCCTCCTTGAGGATGAACTTGCCGCCGTCTCGCACCTTCAGCTCGGCGGGGATGCGAGCGGCGAGCTCCACGAGTTCGTGATCGAGGAAGGGAACACGCGCCTCGAGACCGCAGGCCATGGTCATGTTGTCGACCCGCTTGACGGGATCGTCGACGAGCATGACCCGCTGGTCGAGGTCGAGGGTCTTGTCGATGGCGCTCGCGCTCCGCGACTCGGCGAAGAAGCGGGCGATGAAATCGCGGCTGTAATCCTCATCGACGAAATCGGGGGTCAGCGCCTCGCGCATCTCCGCGTGGTCGCGGTCGAAATAGGCGCGGGCGTAATCCGCGGTCGGATCGGTCGAGCCCATCAGCTTCGGATACCAGTGGTAGCCGCCGAACACCTCGTCGGCGCCCTGACCGCTCTGGATCACCTTCACGTGCTTCGACACCTCCTGCGAGAGCAGGAGGAAGGCCACAGCGTCGTGGCTCATCTGCGGCTCGGCCATGGCGTGGATCGCCGCCGGCAGGGCCTCCAGGGTGCGCGAGCCGTCCACGACGAGCTTGGCGTGGTCGGTCTCGAACCGCTCGGCGATGATGTCGGAATACTTGAACTCGTCGCCCTCGACGCCGTTCACCGCGTCGAAGCCGACGGAGAAGGTCTTGAGCCCGCTCTGGCCGTTCCTGGCCAGGAGCGCGACGATGACCGAGGAATCGAGGCCGCCCGAGAGGAGGACACCGGTCGGCACGTCGGCGATCTGGCGGCGCGACACCGCGATGCCGAGCGAGTCGAGCACCGCCGCGCGCCAATCCGCCTCGGTCCTATGGCGGTCCTCGTCACGCGGGCCGACGCTCAGCGTCCAGTAGGTCTCCTCCCGTCGGGAACCGTCCGGCTCGAAGGTCAGGGTCGTGGCCGGGTGGACCTTGCGCACGCCCTTGAGGATCGTCAGCGGCGCCGGCACGGCCGCGTGCCAGCTCATGTAATGGTGGAGGGCCACCTTATCGATCGTGGTGTCGATCTCGCCGGCCGCGAGCAGGGCCGGCAGCGAGGAGGCAAAGCGGAAGCGCCTGCCCGTCTCCGCATAGTAGAGCGGCTTGATGCCGAGCCGGTCGCGGGCGAGCGTCACACGGCCCGAGTCGCGCTCGTGGACCGCGAAGACGAACATGCCGAGGAAGCGCTTCACGCAATCGCGGCCCCAGGCGTGGAAGGCCTTGAGAACGACCTCGGTGTCGCTGGTCGAGAAGAAGCGGTAGCCCTTGGCGACAAGCTCCACGCGCAGATCCTTGTAGTTGTAGATGCAGCCGTTGAAGACGATCGAGAGGCCGAGCTCGGCATCGACCATCGGCTGCTGCCCGGCCTCCGACAGGTCGATGATCTTCAGGCGGCAGTGACCGAACAGGACACCCCCCTGGCCGTGGATTCCGCCGGCATCCGGGCCGCGGGGGCGCAGAACCTCCATCATCGCCCGCACGGCGTTCGGATCGGCCGCGCCGCCGAAATCGATCTCTCCGCAGATCCCGCACATCGCCGCCGGCTGTCCTCGTCTCGTCCTCGGTGCCCGAACCTGAGCGTCAGAACCGGATGCTGCGCGAGGCGTTCCCTTCACTCAGCGAAACCCTGACCTCCGTTCGATATCGCACGGCCGAGCCGCGCGCCTCGGGCCGACTAAGCGAATATCGCGCCATCGTCGGATGCATCGGCGGCAGCGCGTCGAGGAAGGATCGAGGCCGGGCGAGCGCCTCACTCCGGCAGCGTCAGCCCCTCGCGGGCCAAGACGGCCCGAACGGCCGGGCGCGCGGCCATGCGGCGGGCATGCGCGGTCCAGGCCGGGAAGCGAGACGGCATATCGAAGCCGATGGCAGGGCCGCGGGCCCAGATCCAGAAGACCATCAGGTAGGGATCGACGACGCTGTAACGCTCTCCCAGCGCCCAGTCGCCGTTGGAGAGACGCACTTCCGTCATCGTGCAGAGGTCGCCGAAGGTGTCGGCCCCCTTCGCCCGGATCTCCGGGAACGCCGCCTCGTCGGCGCTGTAGCGCTCGGGCCGGCGAACATGGGCGAAGGCGACGTGGTGCCCGGTCGAGAGCCACGCCATCCACTCGTCGGCGACCGCTTGCCCGCGCAGGTCCTCCGGCAGCAGGCCGGCCTCGGGATGCGAGCGGGCGAGATGGCGCAGGATCGCCGCGTTCTCGGTGAGCACCCAGCCATCCTCGTAGAGCGCCGGCACGCGCCCGCGCTCGTTGACCGCGAGATATTCCGGTGCCCGCTGGTCGCCCTTGGCGAGGTCGAGGCGGATCG
>JAGTAM010000224.1 GCA_023422485.1 Pseudomonadota bacterium
CTCGCGGGCCTCGCGCAGGGCCAGGCTCATTAGCTTCTCGCCGCCCGCGCCCGTCGGCGTCGTCGGCACCAGCGCGCCGATCTCGGTCGGCAGCATCTCGGAGGTGACCTCCTGCTCCGGGTCCGACTGGGTCAGGATCATCAGCCGCTCGTCGTTGTTGCGCAGCTGGCGGATGTTGGCGGGCCAGTCGTGGGATTGCAGCACCGCCATCGCGTCCTCGGCGATGCGCCGCCGCGGCAGGCCGGTGGCCGCCGAGATCTGCTCCATGAAGAACGAGATCAGTTCCGGCACGTCCTCGCGCCGCTCGGCGAGCGAGGGAATGCGGATCGGCACGACGGAGAGGCGGTGGAACAGGTCTTCGCGGAAGCGGCCCGCGGCGATCTCCTCCGTCAGGTCGCGGGAGGAGGAGGAGACGATGCGCACATCGACGTGGACGCGGGCGGTGCCGCCGACGCGCTGGAAGTTCTGATCGACGAGGACGCGCAGGATCCGGCTCTGCGTCTCCTTGGGCATATCGGCGACTTCGTCGATGTAGAGGGAGCCGCCATGGGCCTCCTCCAGGGCGCCGACGCGCCGCACCCGGCCCTCGCCGCCCTCGACGCCGAACAGCTCGGCCTCCATCGTCTCCGGGGTGATCGTCGCCGCGTTGATGACGACGAAGGGCCCGCTCGCCCGCGAGGAGGCGGCGTGCAGAGTGCGCGCGGAGAGTTCCTTGCCGGCGCCCGGCGCGCCCGAGATCATCACGCGGGCATTGGTCGGGGCCACGCGCTCGATGGTCTGGCGCAACTGGTTGACCGCCACCGAGGCGCCGACGATGCGGCTCGCCTGGCCCGATCGGACCTTGAGGTCGCGCACCTCGCGCTTGAGGCGGGAGGCTTCGAGTGCGCGCTCGGCGACGAGGATCAGGCGGTCGGCCTTGAACGGCTTCTCGATGAAGTCGTAGGCGCCGGATTTGATCGCCGCGACAGCGGTCTCGATGTTGCCGTGGCCCGAGATCATCACCACCGGCAGGTCCGGATGCCCGGCCTTGATCAGGTCGAGCACCTGCAGCCCGTCGAGGCGCGAGCCCTGGAGCCAGATGTCGAGGAAGACGAGGTGGGGCCGGCGCGCCTCGATGGCCGCCAGCGCCTCGTCGGACCCGGCAGCGGTGCGGGTGCGGTGCCCCTCGTCGTCCAGGATGCCCGCGACCAGATCGCGGATGTCGGCCTCGTCGTCGACGATCAGGATGTCGGCGCTCATGGCTGCATCTCCGCGACGCGTCGCGCTTCCATGGCGCCCTCCGTATTTTTGTCCATCGTTGTCCCGTCACGCGCGTCCGGCGCCGCGGAGCGCTTCCGCTCCCCTCCCGCGCCGGGCTCGGCATTCTGTCCGTCCTGCCGACCGACCTCCCGTGGCAGCCGCATGCGGACCTGTCCGCCGCGCCCCTCCGGGTTGTCGTTCAGCTCGATCCCGCCGCCATGCTCTTCGAGCACCTTGGAAACGATCGCCAATCCGAGGCCGGTCCCGCCCTCGCGGGTCGTCATATAGGGTTCGAGAAGGCGCTGGCGCCCCTCTGCCGGAAAGCCTTTTCCGTTGTCGGTGACTTCGATCACCACGAAGGCATCCTCGACGACCAGCTTCAGCGCGACGCGGCCCTTGCCGCCATCGGCGGTCAGCACGTCCTCCGGCACAGCCTGAACCGCCTCGACGGCGTTCTTCAGGATGTTGGTGAGCGCCTGGGAGAACAGCCGCACGTCGAAGGCGGCCTCGACGCGGCCCCGCTCGTCGGCGCCCACCGTATCGAAGGGGAAATCCAGATCGGGATGCGCCATGCGCAGCATGAAAAGGTTCTGCCGGGCGATCTCGGCGAGATCCTGCTGCGTGATGGCGGGCTTGGGCATCCGGGCGAAGGAGGAGAACTCGTCCACCATCCGCTTGATCTCGTCGACCTGCCGCACGATCGTGGCGGTGCACTTCTCGAACACCTCCTTGTCGGCAGTAATCACTTTTCCGTACTTGCGCCGGATGCGCTCGGCCGAGAGCTGGATCGGGGTCAGCGGATTCTTGATCTCGTGGGCGATGCGGCGGGCGACATCCGCCCAGGCGGAGGTGCGCTGCGCCGTCACGAGATCGGTGATGTCGTCGAGCGTCACCACGTAGCCGCGCGCCTCGCCCTGGGCCTGCTCGCTGGTGACGCGCACGGCAATCGTGCGCTCGCGCCCGCCGCGCACGAGCTGGATCTGCTGCTGAAGAGCGCGCTGGCGGCCTTCGGCCTCCGGGAACAGGGCGGCGATCTCCGGCACGACGCTCGTGAGCGGCTGGCCGACGAGTTCCTTGGCCGTGAGTCCCAGGGTGCGTTCCGCGCCCGGATTGGCGATGGTGATGACCCCATCGGCATCGACGCCGAGCACGCCCGGCGACACGCCCGACAGCACGGCTTCCGTGAAGCGGCGGCGGCGGTCGATCAGGTCGTTGGCCGCCCGCAGACCGTCGTGCTGGCGGCGCAGCTCCTGCGTCATCGTGTTGAAGCTCTCGCCGAGATGGGCGAGGTCGCCGTCGGATTTTCGGGCCGGCACGCGGGCGTAGAAATTGCCGGCGGCGACCTCGTCGGCGGCGTTGATGAGGCGGCGGATCGGGGCGACGAAGCGATTGGCGAAGTTCAGCCCGAACCAGACCGCCGAGAGCAGCGTGATCAGCGCGATCAGGATGAAGACCGAGGCGAAGGCGATCTGCACGTAGCGGCGCAGTTCGTCGTAGGTCAGGTACTCGGCCGCGGCGGCGCGGGCGACGCCGGGGAAGTCGATGGCGAGCTGGCTCACCTCACGCTGCACCAGCAGCACGGCGTTGTCGTAGGCCGGCATCCGCATCAGCGCGGCGAAGACCCGGCCCTCATTCGGCAGCAGGCAGATCGGGTCGCTCGACTTCGCCGCATCCTCGAAGGCCGCGGCCGAGGGCAGGCGCGTCTGCTTCAGGACGTCGATATTGGCGCGCGCCACCACCTCGTTGGGCCCGCGCATGATCTTGACGATCGGCAGGCCGAGGGCCTGGGCGCGGGTCGTCATGAAATTCTCGAACCACTCGCGGTTCACGTCGAAATTCGGCCGCGCGCGGGTCAGGTCGTCGGCGAAGATGCGAATCTCGCGGGCGAGCGACTGGCAGTGATTCTCCTGGTAGGCGTCCGCGACCTGGACGGATTTCAGCACCACGTCGCGGACCCGGTCGGTGAAGCCGAGCGACAGGCCGACATCGATCGTCACCGAGGCGACGATGGCGAGTAGGATCGTCGGCAGGATCGCGATCAGGCTGAACAGGCCGACGATGCGGGTGTGCAGCCGCGCCACCGAGGCGTGAGTGCGTCGAGCGTGAAGGAAGACCCGCGCCTCCCAGACGATCACCACCACGAGGGCGAGGACCAGCACAGCGTTGACCGAGAGCAGCACCACGCCCGAGGTCGGGGTCCGCGTGATCTGGATGATGCCCGCGAGAATGAGGAAAGTGACGGAGGCCGAGATCAGCGCCGTGAGCACCACCGCAGCGCCGATCCAGCCGGGCCCCCGCGGCGGGGAATCGAACCGGCGCGCGACCGCCTCCGCGCCGTCCTCCACGGACGGGGCATCGGACGGTGCTTCCTGGGAACGTCGCGACAGCAGCGGCATCGCTGATGCGGGGCCACAACAGTGTGGCGAAATTAATACGAATCAGCCAAGCTTGCTCAGCCAATCAGGCCGCCAAACCGCCCCAGCGGCGCAGGTCGCGGAAGCGGCGCCCGTCGGAAAAGCGAACCGTGACGCTCTCCGAGAGGCGACCGGCGGCATCGATTTTCAGGCTTTCCGGCCGCTCCAGCTCGTCCGCCCGTTCCAGGGCGGCGGCGACCGACATCGGCACCGGCTCGGCGCCGCCGAAGCCACGCCACCACAGCACCGCCTTCTCGCGGGCATGGCCCGAATGTTCCAGGCAGACCTCGACCCGGCAGCCGCCGCCGCGCCAGCGAAAGGCCACTTCGAGCCGGTCCGGTCCGGAGCCGCCGGGGCCGCGGTCGAGGCGCCAGCCGGTCACCTCGCGCCAGGGCGAGACCGCTTCGGACAGGATCGGCAGAGCGTCCTCGGCGGATGCCGCGTGCGGCGCCTCCTCGTCTTCCGGCTCGGGCTCGACCCAGCAGGCCTCGCAGGTGCTGGCGTTGAGGGCGATCAGTGCGCCGCAGCCCGGGCAGGGCTTTGCTCGCACGCTGCCCGGTGCGGCGGGGCCGAGGGCGACGCTGCGGGCGGTCACGGCATCGACGGGGCCGTGCATCCGCACCAGCCCGGCATAGTCGAGCACGATCGCGTCCGCCTTGCCCGGCGCCCGGCGGAGCGCCCGCCCGACCTGCTGCACGTAGAGCCCGGCCGACTGGGTCGGGCGCAGCAGCGCGATGAGATCGACCTCAGGCACGTTGAAGCCGGTCGAGAGCACGCCGACCGAGGCGAGGCAGCGGATTTTTCCGCCGCGAAAGTCGCGCACGATGCGGTCGCGATCGCGCTTGCCCATCTCGCCGGTCACGGTCTCGCAGGAGATCCCCTCGGCGCGGATCGCGTCGCGCACCGAGGCCG
>JAGTAM010000233.1 GCA_023422485.1 Pseudomonadota bacterium
CCGATCCCGGAGGAGGCGCCGGTGACGAGGGCGGTGCGGCCGTCGAGGCGCACGGGTTCAGGGCCGCGGCGTCAGAACACCGCCTGACCGATGGCCAGCGCAATCACCACGATGACGATGGCGAGCACGAGGAACAGGCCGAACAGGATGCGCGCGATCGAGCTCGCGCCGGAGGCGATGCCGGTGAAGCCGAGGGCGCCCGCGACGAGCGAGATGACGAAGGCGATGGCGGCCCACTTGAGAAGCGTCATGGCAGTTCACTCCGATACGAAAGCGGAGCAGTAACTACCGACGAACCGGCGGCGTTCCGCCGGACCTCGGGCATTCGACCGATCAGCGATGATCGTGACGCATCGCCGATTGCCCGTGCGAAGCCGCCGGCGGCGCTCGTCCACCGGACGCAAGGAAGACGGGCCTCGGTCCTGTTCCAGGCCGCTCGAATTTATGCGTTTCGCGCGCCCGCCGAGCGCTGCACCAGCACCTCCGCCAGGGTGTGGTAGAGGCCGCCGCGACAGACGAGCTTCGACATCGCATCCGCGATCAGCGCGGCGAGCATCAGCGGGATCACCATTGCGTGGTTCTGGGTCATCTCGGTGACGATCACGAACGAGGTGATCGGAGCCTGAAGAACGCCGCTGAGGTAGGCGGTCATGCCGATCAGCACCAGCGCACCCAGGGGAACGTCCGCGAGGATGAGGCTCGCCTGGGCGCCGAGCCCGGCGCCGACGGCGAGCGAGGGGGCGAACAGGCCGCCGGGAATGCCGCTGATCGAGGACAGCACGGTGGCCACGAACTTCAGCGGCGCGAACGCCCAGCGCGGATCGCTCTCGCCGTGCAGGATGCCGCGCGCTTCCTCGTAGCCGGTGCCGTAGACGGCGCCGCCGGAGGCCAATCCGCACAGGGCGACACCGAGTCCGCACAGCGTGGCGAACAGGATGGGGCGGCGCGCGATCCATGCGCCGGCCCGGCCTGGGAGGCCCTGGCCGAACCCGATCACGATGCGGCTGAACAGCCCGCCGGCCAGCCCGCCCGCCACGCCGAGAACGGGGACTGCGAGCCATCCGGTGCTCAGGGACAGCCCCGCGTCGGACGTGCCGAAATAGGTGTAGTCGCCCAGGATCGCCAGCGAGGTCAGGCCCGCCGCGACGATGGCGGCGATGATGAGGGCGCTGCCCCGCCGGTCATAGGCTCGGCCGAGTTCCTCGATGCCGAACACGATTCCGGCGAGCGGCGTGTTGAAGGCGGCGGCGACGCCGGCCGCGCCGCCCGCGAGCAGCAGGCCGCGCATCCGCTCCGGGCTGAGCCGGCCGAGGGTGGCCATGATCGCCGCGCCGACCTGCACCGTCGGTCCCTCGCGCCCGATCGAGGCGCCGCACAGGAGGCCGAGACACATCACGACGACCTTGCCCATCGCGACCCTGAGCGAGATCAGGGCATGGCGCGCCGGCCCGTCGTCGAGGGCGCGGGCGGCGATCACCTGCGGGATGCCGGATCCTTGCGAGTTCGGGAACACGGTCCGGGCCAGCCACGCCGCCAGCGCGAAGCCGGCCGGGCAGAGCAGCAGCGCCAGCAGGGGCGAGGCGGTGATTCCGGAGCGAAACACCGTCTGCGCCGCATCCGCCGCCTTCGCCATCAGCACCGCGGCCAAGCCGACGCAGACGCCGCCCGCCAGGAACAGGCTTCGCCTTCGCCAGGTCGTCCAGGCATCCCCGGACGCATCGCGGAGGCGCTCGAGGGCAAGTCTCGTGTCCGTCGGCCGCAGCAGCATGGAATCGATCGTGCAAGGGGTGGGCCGTCTCGCGCCCATCCTGCCGGTGCCCGCCGTCCGGCACCATGGTTGCACTGCCGCTATCCCGCACCGATTCTCCGGTCGGATGCGGGATGAGATCCCGAGCTGCAACAAATGGTCTCGGTTGCGGGACGGATGAGGATCTGCGCGTTTACACCGGATCATGACACCGTCCGCTCGCCGGCGGCCCGCACAGGGCCATCCCGTCGCGGCGGGCGGGTTCGAGCGATGCGCGAAGCCGGTGCAAGCCGGATCGCACGGCAGGCAGCCGAGGAGACGGCATGGGGCGGCTGAACACGGTACCCGCGAGCGCTGTCCTTCTCGGCATCGCAGGACTGATCCCGTTCGTGGGCTTCGCCGCGCTTTCGGTGAGCGGTACGGATGTCGGTCTCGGCACGATCGGCCTGTCGCCGCGCACCATCCTCTCCGCCTACGGCGCGGTGATCGCCTCGTTCCTCGGCGGCATCCGCTGGGGCGTCGCGGCGGCGCGTGGCGCCGGCTGGCGCGATTACGTCCTGGCCATCGTGCCTTCGCTCCTGGCCTGGGCCGCGCTGGCCGCCCCGGCGCCCTGGGATCTTCGCACGCTCGGTGCCCTGGTCCTGCTCTGGGGCATCGTCGATCAGGATCTCGCCCGCCGCGGCATGGTTCCGAACTGGATGGGCCGGCTGCGGCTGGCCCTGTCGGGGATCGCTGGGGCGGCGCTCTTGGTCGCAGCGTAAGGCGTTGCTCCAGCCGTCGCCGTCGCAATTCGAGCCTCTTCGCCATCAGCCATTCCGACGAGAGGCACGATCTCACGTCCAGCCAACCAGTATGAGCGGTCTCGATGTGGGGGCGATCTCCTCGTTACCGAGGTGCTTTTCTACGCTGATCCACAAGTCCTGCAGGATCAGCGCGGGTCAGTCTGTGGCGGCGATGAGTTGCTGGTCGGTGACGCTCTGACCCCAGGCAGCCATGGCATAGAGGATGTCGCGCAGCGATTCATCCAATGGCGTCAACTCGTACACGACCCTCGGCGGGATCTCAGCATAGACCGTCCGAGTGACGATCCCGTGCGCCTCGAAGCGCCGGAGGCGGTGGGTCAGCGTATGCGCACTGATACCCTCCAGGGCATCGCGCAAATCGCTAAATCGGCGCGGCCCTTGCAGTAATTCGCGCACGATCAGCGTGGCCCACGGGCCGTCAATCGGCGGGTGACGCCCCGGGCGGGCGACAGCATTGCCGCGGCCGACGAGGATGCTCTGCGCCTTCCGCTGCGCCGGCCGCCAGTTGTGGATGCGGTAGGCTATCGCTGCGATCGATCCCGCAGGAACGGCGCAGACTCCGTTGTGCGGGCGCTGCCGTGAAGGGTTTGGCCCGTAGCGCATCCCTCGCTGCATGGGGGGCAAACCTATCACCACACCCCGGGATCAAACCTCCTAGCTTTCCACGAATTCATAACCGACAGGCAGCTTGTCCAGGGTCGCGATGCTGATATGCGGCCAGACAGCTCTTTCCGGAAATTCATCTTCACGAGGGCGGAAGAAGTGCAGCATGACGACCTGTGAGTACTGCAATCGCAGTTTCGGATTGCCCTGCTCATCCTTCTCCGCCAATTCCTGAATCCAGAACGTCGATTTCATGCTGACCGGTTCGGCCTCGCGAACCGAGAAAGGAACATTCGAGATTCCAGCGCTCTTGCGCGTCGAATCGACGGTCAGCGTGGTCGTCCGAACGATGTCGACGTTCTGGTTCGCGAATCGCAGAATCTCGTTCATGTCGGCCGGACTGAAGCCGGGAAATCCCGGCGCGGTGACATTCCCCATGAAGGGATTGTCGATGTAATGCCGGTACGGCTCGAAATACGGATCCGGATCGGTGGCGGATCTGAAATCATAGTCCGGAGTCGTGACATCCTCGAACCGGCCCGAGGGGAGCCCGCTCACGGGCGGGATCGCCGGCATGCCGTCGTGCACGTCCGATTTGCCGAGGGCCAGGACGGAATTTCCGTGCGGGATCGAGGCCAACCGCGCGACGTCGAGTTCGACCTCGGACACCGCATTGCCCTTGATCTGATCGTCCGTGCTCCGGCGGTTCTTTTCGTAGAGCCACAGGCCGGGTTCGTGGTGGATCGGCAGGCCGACCGGGCCGGCCAGGCCGCCGCTGCTCGGCCGATCTTCCGCAGCGATTTGTGCGATCTTCTGCTGATAGTCGAGAGTGACGACGAACTGGTCGAAGTCGTGTTGGCTCGGCCTCGAAAGCCCGCGGTTGGGAACGTCGTCATCGACGAACGTGAATTGAAGCTCCTCGTCGTACTGGTTCATCAGCACGCGGAACTTGAAACCGGCCGGCGGCGCCGGAGCATTGTGGAACGGGAGGGCGATCATGTTCCAGCCCGTACCCTTTCCGGTCCAAACGCCCGGCAATTGTTCGAGAGGGCCGAGTTCCTGTCGTGACGGGATACCCCGGCTGGTCAAACTGCGGGTGCGAACGGGGCGCGGTGTGACGACTTCGGAAAACTTGCGGGTTCTACGGTCGGGATTGTTGCCGGCAGCCATGGCACCTGTCCTCCCATGAGGAGGGCACCATCGCAGAAGAGGATTTTGCTGCCTTGCGCGCGAAAGTAGTAGTCGCAAGGTGATTTTGGATCAAAAGGTGTGGGCTGCCTGCGTGGTCGGATTTGCCATGAGCGCCGTTCCGTTCGGCTGATGCGGCATCGTCTGTGACGCTCCTCATCCTGCGGAACCGCCGGAGCCTCCGAGCATGCAGAGACATTCCCCGGGCTGGCCGGTCGAGTGGGATTGACCGGTCCGGCGTTCTTCAAGGCCGAGGCGTCGCACGGCACTTCCACGAGAGGTATGCGCGAGCCGAAACGATGCGTCGGAACAGGCTCTGAGCCTCAATCCCGTCCGAGCATGGATCGGCCGATCGCGAACACCCGCCCGTCGCCGAGCAGGTAGGCCGTGAACCCCTTGGGGAAGAGCGGCTCGAAGGCAGCGTCGCGTACGTTGAGGCCACCGGTATAGGCGCCGAAGGCCGGCATCACGAGGCGGTGGCCGTCGCTCACGAAGCAGCGGCGGCGCACGGAGCGGCCGCGCATCGTCACCTTGCCGCAGGGGTGAAGATGGCCGGCGATCTCACCCGCCCCGGCCCCCGCCAGCGGCTCGTGGCGCAGGGTCAGACCGCCGAGGCACACCGTCTCGCAATAGCGCCCGCCGACGCCCTCGCTCACCGCCGCGTCGTGGTTGCCGGCGATCCACACCCAGTCGCGGCCCTCCTGCAGCGCGGCGATCATCGCCCGGTCGCCGGGCTCCATCCGCTCGGGCCCGCGGGCGTCGTGGAAGGAGTCGCCCAGCGCAACCACGCAGGCCGGATCGAGCCGCTGGATCACCTCGTGCAGAAGGCTCAGGGTCTCGCGGGTGTCGTAGGGCGGAAGGAACTGGCCTGAGCGGGCGGCAAACGACGAGCCCTTCTCCAAGTGCAGATCCGACACCACCAGGGTGCGGTGTTCGGGCAGCCATAGGGCGCCGGTGCGGTCGAGGCTCAAGGCCTCGCCGGCGAGCGCGAGGTCGGTGCCCTTCACGGTCTTCTCGAGTCTCTGGCCGAGTGCCACGTCGTTGTCCCAAGCTTCGCGGAGGGGGCGGCACGCCGCGTCAGCCGAGCGCTTCCTGCAAGAGCTCGGCTTCGGCCTCGGCCAGGATCTCGTCGGCCCCCTCTCCGTAGACCCGCTCGCGCCCGATTTCGAGCATGACGGACACGGAGAGCGGCGAGACCCGGTCGAGCGCCCTGTGGGTGATTCGCCCCCGGATACGCCTCAGCATCATGCCGAGGCGGGTCACGTCGAGGAGTCCGGTTGCCGCATCCTGCCGCGCAGCGCGCAGGAGCAGGTGGTCGGGCTGGTGGCGGCGCAGCACGTCGTAGATCAGGTCGGTCGAGATCGTGACCTGCCGGCCGGTCTTCTTCTGGCCGGGAAAGCGCCGCTCGATCAGTCCGGCGATCACCGCGCATTGGCGAAACGTGCGCTTCATCATCGCCGATTCGTCGAGCCAGGCTTCGAGGTCGTCGCCGAGCATGTCCTCGTCGAACAGGGCCTCCATGAAACCGGGCGAGAGCGCGGCCCGCTCGCTGAGATCCCGCGTGCACCAGATGGCGATGCCGTAATCGTTGGCGGCGAACCCGAGCGGGCGCAGCCGGGCGCGCTCCAGGCGCCGGGTGAGCAGCATGCCCAGCGTCTGGTGGGCGAGGCGCCCCTCGAACGGGAAGGCGGTGAGATAGTACCGCCCGGCGCGGGCAAAGGTTTCGACCAGAAGGTCGCGCTCTCCCGGCAGGGCCGAGTGCCGGCGCTGCTGCGCGAGGTAGTCCGAGAGCTGGCGCGGCAGGCGGTCCCACTCGAACGGGTCGGCGATGATCGCCCGCACCCGCGCGGCGAGGAAGGTGGAGAGCGGGAATTTCGCGCCGGCATAGGAGGGGATCGCCGGATCGGTGCCGGGTCCGGCCCGCGTCACGAGGCATTCGTCTTCCGCCAAACCCTCGAAACGCAGGACCTCGCCGGCGAACAGGAAGGTGTCGCCGACGGTGAGCGTCTCGGCGAAATCTTCCTCGATCTCGCCCAGCGTCCGCCCGCCCTTGGGGAGCACGGTGCCGGGCTTGGAGCGCAGGCTGCGAGCCATGCGCACCTTGATGTGCGTCGCCTCGATGATGGTGCCGATGTTCATGCGGTATTGTTGCGCCACGCGTGCATCGCGCACCCGCCACTTGCCGTCCGGCCCGCGCAGGATCTTGGCGAAGCGCTCGTAGGCGCGCAGCGCGTAGCCGCCGGTGGCCACGTAATCGACCACCGCCTCGAAATCCTCCCAGGAGAGGGTCGCATAGGGCGCGGCGGAGACGATCTCGCCGTAGAGTTCGAGCGGGTCGAAGGCGTCGGCGCAGGCCATGCCGAGGACGTGCTGGGCCAGCACGTCGGGAGCGCCGAGGCGGGCGTCCGGCGTGTCCTGGGCCGCCTCCTCCACCGCGTCGAGGGCGGCGCGGCATTCCAGCATCTCGAAGCGGTTGCCGGGCACGAGATAGGCCTTCGACGGCTCGTCCATGCGGTGGTTGGCCCGGCCGATCCGCTGCATGATCCGGCTCGCGCCCTTCGGCGCGCCGACATTGACCACGAGATCGACGTCGCCCCAGTCGATGCCGAGATCGAGGGTCGCGGTGCAGACGATGGCGCGCAATTGCCCCGCCGCCATCGCCGCCTCGACCCGGCGGCGCTGCGAGGCGTCGAGCGACCCGTGATGCAGGGCGATCGGCAGCGTGTCGTCGTTGAGCCGCCACAGTTCCTGGAACGTGTATTCGGCCTGGAGGCGCGTGTTGACGAACACGAGCACCATGCGGTGCGTGCGGATCAGGTCGTAGATCGCCGGCATGGCGTGCCGGGCGGTGTGCCCGGAGAGCGGGAGCGTGCGGCCGATCTCGAGCATGTGCAGGTCGGGCTTGGCGCCGCCCTTCACCACGACGAGGTCGGCCATGGCCGCCTCGTCCCCTCTCCCCGCTGCGGGAGCGGGCGGCTGAGGGGCCGGCGCGACCTCGCCGGACAGGTCGTGGCCCTCTCCCGACGCCCTTCGGGAGCCACCCTCCCCCGCAGAGAGGGACGGGAAAGGGGCCTGTGACACGAGATACTTCCGCAGCTCGTCCGGCTCGCGCACGGTCGCCGAGAGGCCGATGGCGCGGGCCTCCGGCGCCAGCCGCCGCACGCGGGCGAGCGCGAGGGAGAGAAGATCGCCGCGCTTCGAGGTGACGAGGGCGTGCAGCTCGTCGAGCACGACCGTCTTCAGCCCGGCGAAGAACGCTTCCGCCTCGCGATGGGCGAGCAGCAGCGAGAGTTGCTCGGGAGTGGTGAGCAGGATGTCCGGCGGGCGCTGGATCTGGCGGGCGCGCTTGTGTGCCGGGGTGTCGCCGGTGCGGGTCTCGACGGTCACGGGAAGCCCCATGCCTTCGATCGGCGCTTCGAGGTTGCGGGCGATATCGACCGCGAGCGCCTTGAGCGGCGAGATGTAGAGGGTGTGAAGGCCGCGCGCCTTGCCTTTCCCGCTGCCTGTTCGCTCGCTCAGCTCGACCAGGCTCGGCAGGAAGCCCGCCAGCGTCTTGCCCGCGCCGGTCGGCGCGACGAGCAGCGCCGAGCGTCCGGCCCGGACGGTCGCGAGCAGTTCGAGCTGATGCGGGCGGGGCGCCCAACCGCGCGAGGCGAACCACGCGGAGAAAGTCGGCGGAAGGTCTGGAGGCGCGGGCACCCGGCTCAGTTAGGACGGCGGCGACCCGGCGTCACCGCGTCACGCCAGCGCCATCAGGAAGCGGTCGATCAACTCGAGGGCCCGTTCACTCAACGCGCTGGGATAGCGCACGAAGATGTGGCAGCCGCCGGCATAGACCGCGGTGTGGCCGCCGTTATTGGCCGCCGCCCAGCGGGCCGACATGTAGAGCGTGTCGTCCAAGAGCGGGTCGGCGGTGCCGACCGTGAACAGCGCCGGCGGCAGGCCCTTCAGGTCGGCGTAGAGCGGTGACACGTCGGGCCGGCGGCGATCGATGCCCTCGCGCACGTAGCCGTCGGCGAAACGCTTGAGGTCGGTGGTGTTGATGACGAGCCGCTCCTCGCCCCACAGCCGCACGCTCGGGGTCAGGCCGAGATCGTAGAAGCCCGCATTCAGGTTGGCGCCGCGGAAGGCGCGCGGCAGGCCGTGGCGGTCGCGCAGGCGCAGCAGGGTCATCACCGCGAGATGTGCGCCGACGGATTCGCCGCCGATGGTCAGCGCGTGAACGCCGAGTTCCGCCTTGCCGGGGCCGGCCAGCCAGAGCGCCGCGGCCTCGCAATCTTCAAGGGCGGCCGGATAGGGGTGCTCCGGCGCCAGCCGGTACTCCACCGAGAGGCAGACGAAGCCGCAGGTATCGGCGATGCGTTCCAGCCAGGGATCCTGCTCGTCGGCGGCGCCCCAGACCCAGCCGCCGCGGTGGATGTGCAGGTAGGCGCCGCGCGCCTTGCCCTGCGGACGGATGACGCGCAGCGCCAGCGGGCCGCCCGGCCCCTCGATGGTCAGGATCTCGGCACGCGGGCTGCGCGGCATGGCGGGGGAGGCCTGCGTCCCCGCCCGGCGCCGCGCCCGCACTTCCTCGATCGGCAGCGACCACGGATCGGCCTGTGCCGCGTGCGCGGCCACGATCTCGGCGTTGAGCGCCTTCGTCTCGGCATCGATGGTCGCCGGGTCGAACAGAGCGTGGTCGATCATGGCCTTCGTCAGGGCGCGCGGGGTGGAGACGTGAGAGCCGGCAGGGCGAGATTGAGCCTGCCATCTTGAGCGGAACGTTCGAGGATGCCATCTGGCTGCTACCCCG
>JAGTAM010000275.1 GCA_023422485.1 Pseudomonadota bacterium
GCTCCGGGCTGGAGGCCGACGCCGGGGGTCTGCGCTGCGACGCCTTCTGCCGGGTCCTGCGCGCCGATGGCCGCGTCGCCGAGGGCGTGTTCGCCGCCGGCGACGTCGCCCGCTGGCCGAACCCGCACGACGACGACGCGCTGGTGGCGGTCGAGCACTGGGGCAACGCCCGGGCGCAAGCAGAGACCGCGGCGGCCAACATGCTGGCGGGTGACGCCTCGGCGATGCGCCGCCACGACCACCTGCCCGATTTCTGGTCGCAGCAATTCGGCCTGACGATCAAGCTCGTCGGCTTGGCCGACGGTGCCGACAGCTTCGCCGTGATGCACGGCGCGATGGAGGATCGCCGCCTCCTGGCCGCCTTCGGCCGGGATGGCCGCACCATCGCCGCCGCCTCGATCGACAGCGCCCGCTGGCTACCCGCCTACAAGGCCGCGATCCGCGAGCGCGCCCCGTTCCCACCGATCGCGGACGCCGTCGATCAGCCCCGCATCCGTGTGCAGGAGCCATAATCCCGTGAGCGGAAGCACGCTGTTCGAACAGATCCTCGACCCCGCCAACCGGGCGAACCCCTACCCGCTCTACGCGGAGATGCGGAAGGTGCCCGTCGCGCGACAGGAGGACGGCACCTACGTCGTCAGCACCCATGCCGAGCTGGCGCGGCTGATCTCCGACCCGCGGATCAGCTCGGACGACCTGCCCGACCCCCAGAAATTCCGCTGGACCGGCAACCCGGTCACCGACCTGCTGGTGCGGCCGGTGCGGGCCGAGATCCGCAAGCGCCACCGCCCCTTCATCTTCCGCGACCCGCCCGACCACGACCGCCTGCGCGGCCAGGTGATGCGCTGCTTCACGCCCGAGCGGGTGCGCGGCATGCGCGCGAAGACCCAAAAGATCACCGACGACCTGATCGGCAAGATGCGGGGCAAGGCCTGCATCGACCTCGTCGACGACTTCTCCTACCCGCTCCCCGTCACCGTGATCTGCGAGCTGCTCGGCGTGCCGCCGGAGGACGAGGCGCAGTTCCACGGCTGGGCGACGCAGCTCGCGACCGCGCTCGAACCCACCCAGCGCGACGACGAGGAGACGAGGGCCAAGAACGAGGTCTGCTTCACCGAGATCGCCGACTACCTCCAGGGGCTGATCAAGGCGAAACGCAAGGACCGCCAGGAGGACATCCTCTCCGACCTCGCGAACGACAGCGACGGGATGAACGACTTCGACCTGATCGCCACCGCCGTGCTGCTCCTGGTGGCGGGCCACGAGACCACGGTGAACCTGATCACCAACGGCATGCTGACGCTGCTGCGTTTTCCCGAGCATCGGGAGCGCCTGCGCGCCGAGCCCGCGATCGCGCCGCGGCTGATCGAGGAATTGCTGCGCTACGAGCCGCCAGTCCAGTACCGCACCCGGCTGGCACTGACCGATATCCCGGTCGCCGGGATCACCATCCCGAAAGACGCGCCGGTGATCTTTCTGCTGGCGGCGGCCAACCGCGATCCGGCCCGCTTCCCCGACCCCGACCGCTTCGATCCTGACCGCTCCGACAACCGCCATCTCGGCTTCGGCGGCGGGCTGCATTACTGCGTCGGTGCGCCGCTGGCGCGGATCGAGGCGGAGGTGGCGCTGGTCAGCCTGGTGCGACGGCTTGAGGGTGTATCCCTGGTCGAGGATCCGCCGCCCTACCGGCCCGGGGCATCGCTGCGGGGGCCGCGGCACCTGAAACTGGCTCTGGAGGGCGTGGCAGGGCGATGATCGCCCCGGCATGGCGAGCGGAGCGAAGCCGTCCAGGGCATCGCTTCAGCCTCGCCTCGCGATGACGGGAGAGGCCTGGTCAAAACGAAAAGCGCCCGACCTCTCGGCCGGGCGCTTCCCAAAAGTCCGTTCGGACGATCGCTTAGGCGGTCAGCACCGTGGAGGGCTCGACCTTCACGCCCGGGCCCATCGTCGAGGTGACGGCGATGCGCTGGATGTAGGTGCCCTTGGCGCCGGCGGGCTTCGCCTTGGCGACCGCGTCGGCGAAGGCCTTGATGTTTTCGACGAGCTTCTGCTCGTCGAAGGACACCTTGCCGACGCCGGCGTGCACGATGCCGGCCTTCTCGACGCGGAACTCGACCGCACCGCCCTTGGCGGCGGCGCCCGCGCCCTTCACGTCCATGGTGACGGTGCCGACCTTCGGGTTCGGCATCAGGCCGCGCGGGCCCAGCACCTTACCGAGACGGCCGACCAGCGGCATCAGGTCCGGGGTCGCGATGCAGCGATCGAACTCGATCTTGCCGCCCTGGACGATCTCGAGGAGATCCTCGGCGCCGACGATGTCGGCACCGGCCGCCTTGGCGTCGTCCGCCTTAGCGCCGCGGGCAAAGACCGCCACGCGGACCGTCCGGCCGGAGCCGTTCGGCAGGTTGCAGACGCCGCGGACCATCTGGTCGGCGTGGCGCGGATCGACGCCGAGATTCATCGAGACCTCAACGGTCTCGTCGAACTTGGCCGAGGCCTTCGACTTCACCAGCTTGATCGCCTCGTCGATGGCGTAGAGCTTGGTCGGCTCCAGACCCTCGCGGGCGGCGCGGATGCGCTTTCCTTCGCGTGCCATATCGCCCTCCCTTACGCGACGACTTCGAGGCCCATGGCTCGCGCAGAGCCACGGATCATCGCGACCGCCGCATCGACGGAGTCGCAGTTGAGGTCGGGCATCTTCTTCTCGGCGATCTCGCGAAGCTGGGCTTCGGTGATCTTGCCGACGGTCGGGCCCTTACCCGGGGTCTTGGAGCCGGAGGCCGGCTTCTTGCCGAGCTTCAGGCCGACAGCCTTCTTCAGGAAGAAGGTGACCGGGGGCTGCTTCATCTCGAAGGTGAAGGAGCGATCCTGATACGCGGTGATGATCACCGGGATCGGGGTGCCCTTCTCCATCTGCGCGGTCTTCGCGTTGAAGGCCTTGCAGAATTCCATGATGTTGAGGCCGCGCTGACCGAGCGCGGGACCGATCGGCGGCGACGGGTTGGCGGCGCCGGCCGGGACCTGAAGCTTCACGTAGCCCGTGATCTTCTTCGCCATGGGACTGCTCCCAAATGTTGCGCGTCGCCGCGCTGCCGAGGCACGGGCGGACGGGCGGTTGCAGGTCGCGGTGCGATCCGTGGGTCCCGGAGGCGAAGCCGGGCGGATCTCCCGCGGGGTTGTGGCGATGCTCTCAAGAAAGCGCCGCCGTTTCCGGGCCGCGGCAGGGCCGCCGGCCGGGAACACCGAGGATCAGCCGGCTGATGCCGACTGATCGCGAAATGCGATGAAAATCAGACCTTCTCGACCTGACCGTATTCCAGCTCGACCGGAGTGGCGCGGCCGAAGATCGACACCGCCACCTTGAGGCGCGAGCGAGCATCGTCGATCTCCTCGACGGTGCCGTTGAACGAGGCGAAGGGGCCGTCGGAGACGCGCACCGTCTCGCCGATCTCGAAGGAGACCGTGTGCTTCGGGCGGTCGACGCCCTCCTGCACCTGTCCCTTGATGCGCTCGGCCTCGGCGTCCGGAATCGGCACCGGCTTGGCCTTGTCGGCACCGAGGAAGCCGGTGACCTTCGGTGTATTCTTGATGAGGTGGTAGACCTCGTCGGTCAGGTCGCACTTCACCAGCACGTAGCCGGGGAAGAACTTCCGCTCGGCGTCGACTTTGCGGCCGCGGCGAACTTCGGTGACCTTCTCGGTCGGCACCATGACCTCGTCGAACAGCTCGGTCAGCCCGCGCTGGGCCGCCTGGTCCTTGATGGACTGGGCGACCTTGTTCTCGAAGTTCGAGTAGGCGTGGACGATGTACCAGCGCTTCGACACGGGTCTTCTCAACTCCTCGGCGTCGCAGGAACGCCCGAAAATCCTTAGGCGCCGATCCCGAGGATCAGGCCGACGCCGAAGCGCAGCACCTGATCGACGGCGACGAAGAACAGGCTCGCGGCCACCACCATGATGAACACCATCATTGTGGTGACGGTGGTCTCCTTGCGGGTCGGCCACGTGACCTTGCGGGCCTCGTCGCGCACCTGCCCCAGGAACTCCGCCGGGCCGACGCGCTTCGGCGCGGGGCGCGCCGGCGGGGTCGCGCGCTGGGGCGATACGGGCGCCGCGCCGCGATTGGGTCCGCGCGCCGCGTCGGCTTTCTTGGTCGCTTCGTTCGATGCCATGGCGCAACTGAAACCGGACAGGGCTCCGGGAACCGCCGATCGCGGTGCGAGGACGTTTGTCCCACACCGACAGCATCTGAGGATCTCGGAATGCGCCCGCTCTAGCGCAAGTAATCCGACTTGTCGATGGGGAGGAAAAGAACCGCGGCGAGGCGGATGCGGGAGGCGCCGTGGCAGGAGTGGAGGGACTCGAACCCCCAACCCCCGGTTTTGGAGACCGGTGCTCTGACCAGTTGAGCTACACTCCTACGGCGCGCGCGGCGCGGCTCGCGTCATGCCGCAAGCGGCGGCTCAACGCAAGGGCGGAACGTGCGAGGGCTCGCCCCCTACCCGTCTTCTCCTTCGTTCGGGTTGGATTGCCCATCCCCGAACGGATAGGCCGCCTCGACGAGATCGGGGCCGCCGCCGCGGGAGGTGCGGGCCGAGAACAGGGCGGCGCGCCGCGCGGTGAAGGTCAGGCGCGGGAACATGCCGGCCTGGGTCAGCGTGCGCGCCACCGCCTCCGGCGTGGCCTCGCGGTTGAGGCGGGCCAGCGTCACGTGGGGCGTGAACTTGCGCCGCTCCGGCGCGGCGCCGGCCCGGCGGGCGATGCGCTCGTGCTCCTCCTGCAGCTCGGTCAGTTCCGGGCTCGGCACGACCGAGGCGTAGAGCGTCCGCGGCTTGTCGCCGCCGAAGCTCGCCATCCCGTCGAGCGTCACGGTGAAGGGCGCCCGTTCCCGCGCCTCGGCGAGACCCGCATCGAAATCGGCGGCGGCGACCTCGTCGATCTCGCCGAGGAAGCGCAGGGTGATGTGGTAATCCGACGGCTCGACCCAGCGCGCGCCGGGCAGGCCGCCGCGAAAGAACGACAGCCGCTCGGCGATGTCCGGCGGGATTTCCAGCCCGGTGAACAGGCGCGGCATCGCTACTGTCCCTTCTGCTCCGGCGTCTGCCCGAGGCGGCCCAGGAAGGTCTCGACGGTGGGCAGGATGCCCTCGACGACCCGCTCGACCCCCTTGGCGGTCGGGTGGAGCCCGTCATCCATGGTGTTGGCGCGCTGGCCCGCCACGCCGTCGAGGAAGAACGGGTAGAGCACGAGGTCGTGCGCCCGCGCGAGGTCGGGATAGATCGCATCGAAGCGGGCGCGGTACGCGGTGCCGAGATTGGGCGCGGCCAGCATGCCGGCGAGCAGCACCGGGATGCCCCGCTCCTTCAGCCGCACGATGATCGTCTCCAGCGCCTTGCGGGTCACCGCCGGATCGGTGCCGCGCAGCATGTCGTTGGCGCCGAGTTCGAGGATCACCCCTTGCGAGCCGTCCGGCACCGACCAGTCGAGCCGGTCGAGCCCGCCGGTGCTGGTGTCGCCCGAAACCCCGGCATTGGCGATCTCGACCCGGTACCCCTTGGCCTTCAGCGCCCGTTCCAGCACCGCGGGGAAGGCGGCGTCGGCGGGAAGGCGATAGCCCGCGGTGAGGCTGTCGCCCAGAGCCACGAGCTTGAGGGGCGGCTGCTCGGCCCGCGCGGCGCCGGGCACAAGGCCGGCAGCGGCGAGCGTGGCTGCGGCGAAGAGGAGCATCAGCGCGGCCCTGCGCCCGGGACGGGCAGGCCCCACATCGGGACCGTCCGCCTCGCGCCGGGCGTCCGCGCATGACACAAGGCGTGCCACAAACCCGCCGGATCCGGCTTTCGCCTCGTTCGCGTGGTGCAAGACCGTGTCCTTTCGCTCGAACCTGCCCGTGCGGCTCTCAAGCCCTTAGTCCAGATCGGTCGGTGCCTGATGTCGAACAAGGCCGTCTCCCTGTCGCAGATCGAGCTGAGCCTCGGCCGCGGTCCCGCTCGGGTGCATGTCCTGCGCGGCATCTCGCTCGATGTCGAGCGCGGCGAGGCGGTGGGACTCGTCGGCCCATCGGGCTCGGGCAAATCCACCCTGCTCACCGTGATGGCCGGTCTGGAGCGGCCCGATACCGGCCGCGTCATCATCGCCGGCACCGATCTCGGCGGCCTCGACGAGGACGGGCTGGCGCGTTTCCGCGGCCGCAACATCGGCATCGTGTTCCAGGCCTTCCACCTCGTGCCGACCATGACCGCGCAGGAGAACGTGGCGCTGCCCCTCGAACTCGCGGGCGCTCCCGATCCTCACGGGCGAGCGGCGGCGGAACTGGAGGCGGTGGGGCTCGGCCACCGGCTGCGGCACTACCCGGCGCAGCTCTCCGGCGGCGAGCAACAGCGGGTGGCGATCGCCCGCGCGCTCGCGCCCGATCCGGCAATCCTCGTCGCCGACGAGCCCACCGGCAACCTCGACGAGGCGACGGGGCGGCAGATCGTGGAGCTGCTGTTCGGGTTGAAGCGCGACCGCGGCGCGACCCTGGTTCTGGTGACGCACGATCCCGGCCTCGCCCGGCTGTGCGACCGCACCGTGCGCCTGCGCGCCGGCCGGATCGAGGCGCCGGCCGAGGCGCAAGGAGCCTGAAAACACAAGGCCTTCCGGCACCGAACAGGCACCGGAAGGCCAACGATACTCGAACGTTAGAGCAACCCGCTCACGCGCCGCCTCAAGCCGCGCGGCAGGGCTGCGAAAACATCAGGCGCTCAGCGGGGCGCCGATCCGGGCGCGGAGCTGAGCCCGCAGATTCTGGTTGGCGGCGCTGCGGTCGGCGTCGAGCGCCCACATCAGGCGCAGGAGCCGGCTGATCGGCAGAGCTCGGTCCTCGATGGCCTCGGCGACCTGCTGCTGGAGGGATTTCGAGGTCGTCATGAACGTCTCGGCCGTGGTCTGCATGAGTCGCATCCGGAAGCGGGCTCGCCCCCCCGCGGGGCGCGCTCTTAAACGGTTCCAAATCACATGGCCATAGGTTTGCCGGCTCGCAGTTAGCGCTTCCTTGGGAGGCGCCCTCAATCGCTCACAGCTTTTTGACGCCGGCTCACCAACCGTGACGCATCAGGCGAGGGGCGAGCGCGCGTAGCCGTCGAGCAGGTCCTGCGGATCGCGGTAGATCGCGACGCAGCCGGCCTCTGAGAGTTCGGCTTCGGGAAAGCCGCCGCACAGGACGCCGATCGTCGAAAGTCCAGCGCGGGCAGCGGCTTGCGCATCGTAGGGCGTGTCGCCGACCACCATCACCGCCTGTTTCGGCAGGCCGGGGAGCTTGCCCAGCACCGCCTCGAAGATGTCGGGATGCGGCTTGGAGCGCTCGGCGTCGTCGGAGGTCGTGACCACGTCGACGAGATCGGTGATGCCGAGGATCTTCTGATAGTTCTCGACCTCGTCCGCCTTGCCGGAGGAGGCGAGGGCGACGGTCTGGCCTGCATCGCGGACATGGCTGAGCAGGGCTTGCACGGCGGGGAACGGCTTGGCCTGCGCGAGATAGGAGCGCTTGAACAGATCCGAGCGGTAGGATTCGATCGCTTCGCCCTCGCGGGCGAGCCGCTCCGCATCCACGAAGACCGGCAGCAACTGGTCGCCCCCCTTGCCGATCTGGCGGCGGACCTCCGCTTCCTTCGTTTCGATACCGAAATGCGCGAAGGCCTCGACCCAGGCGCGGGCGTGCAGGTCGACGCTGTCGAGCAGCGTGCCGTCTATGTCGAACACGACGGCCTGGATGCGGCGGCTCATTCGAACGAAACGCCCTCAGCGCGGGAAGAGGTGAAGACCGTCGTCGGGCAGCAGGTTGCGGGCCGGCCCGCCGGTCTGCTGGCCACGGCCCTGCTGGTAATAGGGCAGTTCGGGGCGCCGGTCCTGGCCGCT
>JAGTAM010000281.1 GCA_023422485.1 Pseudomonadota bacterium
TGCCGAACGACCATGTCGACGTCATCAAGACCAGCAGCGAGGGGAGCGAGCAATTCGCCGAGACCCTGCTGACCAATGTGCGCGTGCTCGCCGTCGGCCAGATCGTGCAGGAGAAGAACGGCGCCAATGTCGTGACGGCGGAGACGGCGACCCTCGCACTCACGCCGGCCCAGGCCGAGACCGTCACGCTGGCCCAGAGGATCGGGCAGCTCTCCCTCGTCCTGCGCAGCATCCAGGATTCCACCCGGACCGCTGCCATCTCCGAGGAAGGGGACTTGCCGCCCGAGGGCCCGTTGACCGTGGTGCGATTCGGCGTCGCCAAGCAGCAGCGCCGGTGAGGACAGGACCGATGACCACCCCCCTTCGCCTGCGCGGCTCCATCCTGTCCCTGCTCTCCGGCGCCTGCCTCGCCTCGGCCACCCTGTACGGCTCGGTCCCGGCTCGGGCCAATCCTGCCGCGACGTCCCCTGTGTTGACGATCGGGCCGAACGAGGCAGCCGTTTCCCGCCGGGTCGAGCTGAGCAAGGGCCGCTCGCTGATCATCGACCTGCCCCGCGACGCCAAGGAGGTATTCGTG
Source organism: Pseudomonadota bacterium (assembly GCA_023422485.1). Classification (GTDB taxonomy): domain Bacteria; phylum Pseudomonadota; class Alphaproteobacteria; order Rhizobiales; family Beijerinckiaceae; genus Methylobacterium. The sequence continues at coordinate 578 of JAGTAM010000281.1, forward strand.
GCCAATCCGGCGGTCGCCAACGCGGTCGTCCGCTCCAGCCGCAAGCTGTTCCTGATCGGTATCGACAACGGCGCCACCTCGATTTTCGTGATGGATGCCGAAGGACGCCAGATCGCGGCCCTCGACGTCACCATCGCCCGCGACATCAACGTGCTGCGGCAATCGCTGCAGCAGAGCCTGCCCAGCGGCCGGTTCGACGTGAAGGCGGTGGGCGAATCGCTCGTGCTCTCGGGCAGCGTGAGCTCGGCCTCGGAAGCGCAGCAGGCGATCGACATCGCCAATGCCTTCGTCGGTCTCGGGGCCGGCGCAGGGACGGGGGTCCGGGGTGCCGTCATCAACAACCTGACGATCCGCAACAAGGATCAGGTGATGATCCGCGTCACCGTGGTCGAGGTGGCCCGCACCGTTCTGAAGCAGTTCGGCATCAACGTCACCGGAAACTGGGCGGCTTTGAATCCGCTCAGCCCGACGGGCAACGTGCTGACGAACAACACACTGTTTCCGATCACCGGCGCCTACACCCCGGACGGCAACGTCCTGCAGGCCTCGGTCCGTTCCGGCGGCGCCTCGCTCCAGGCCACGCTGCGCGCCTTCGAACAGGCCGGCGTCTCCCGAATCCTCGCCGAGCCGACGCTGACGGCGATCTCGGGCGAATCGGCGAAGTTCACCGCCGGCGGCGAGATCCCCGTTCCCTCGAACTGCGCCGCCGGTGTGACCGGCGCGGCCTGTACCGTCGCCCTCGAGTTCAAGCCCTACGGTGTCAGCCTCGCCTTCACACCGGTCGTGCTGGCGGAGAACCGCATCTCGATCCGGGTCGCGACCGACGTGACCGAGCTCGACCGGCAGAACAGCTACAGCTTCTCCTTCCCGGGCTCCAATCGGGTGACACCTGTCCCGGCGACGACCCGGCGCAGTTCCGAAACGACCGTGGAACTCGCCTCGGGCGCCACGATGATGACCGCCGGCCTGATCCAGCAGAAGAACCGTGCCGCGATCGGCGGTCTGCCCGGGCTGATGAACCTGCCGATCCTCGGCGCCCTGTTCCGCTCCCGCGACTACCAGCGCGAAGAGACCGAGCTGATGATCATGGTCACGCCCTTCATCGCGCAGCCGATGGAGGCGCGTCAGGTTCAGCGGCCCGACGACGGCTTCGTCGATGCGCCGGATGGGCAGGCGGTGCTGCTCGGACGCCTGAACAAGATCTACGGCACCGTCGGCGGCGGCACTCTCGGGCCGGCCTATCGCGGTCGCGTCGGCTTCATCGCCGACTGACCCGTCCTGCGCCGTGTCCGACCGCGCTGCGGCCGGGGGCGGTTTCGGGACCTTGTTTGAACGCGCTCTTACCCGGAGCCGACCGCCCGTTCGGCGGAAAGCGCTCCTGCAGGATCGAAGCCCGATGTCTTCCCCCGCTCGCAACCTCGTCGTCCGCGTCCGGCCCGTGGCCGCCGCCGTCCTGGTCGCCGCCCTGCTCGGCGCCTGCCGGGCGGATCGCGTCGCCACCACCGGTTCGACCTACCCGATTGACGTGCGCACCCGGCATCCGATCGTGCTGGCGGATGCTGACCGCAGCCTCGATATCTTCCCCACCGGGATCGGCCATATCGATCCGCGCCAGCGCGCCGACCTCGAGACGTTTCTCGTGGAGTACCGCCGCTACGGTCGCGGCATCCTCGTCGTCGAGGTGCCGCGGGGCGTGTCGCCGGCCCTGGCCGGACCCGTTGCGCGCACAGGCGAGGCAATCCGACATCTCGCGGTGGAGATGGGCGTCCCGTCGGGGGGCGTGCGTGTGATCAGCTACCCGGTCGCCAGCCCGACCCTGGCCTCGCCGGTGCGTCTGAGCTTCCAGCGGATGCAGGCCAAGGTCGCCGACAAGTGTGGACTCTGGCCGCGCGACCTCGGCGTCAGCGATCTGCGGGCGAGCTGGTCGAACGAGCCGACATGGAACCTCGGCTGCGCGATGCAGGCGAACGTCGCTGCCCAGGTCGCCGATCCGATCGACCTCGTGCGCGGACGGCCCGAGGGCCGCATCGATACGATCCGACGCACCCAGGATATCGGCCAGCTCCGCGAGGGCAAGGATCCGTCAACCCGTTGGCGTCAAGATGGAAAGGCGAATGTCAGCAGTGACGTGAAGACCCAGTAGCCGCGCCGGCCACCTGTCTGCTCGAACCCTTGTCGTTCACCGGCCGCGCCCTCCTCGGCACAAGAACCGGAACCCACGCATCATGCCGGACACTCACGAGGCCTCAGAGCGAACCATCGCCCCGGTCCCGCGCATCACGATCCAGGCCTTCTGCGAGACGCCGGAGACGGCGGCGATGATCGAGGGCACTGCCTCCGATCGGCGGATGCAGAAGGCCCACGTGAAGGTGCAGATGGGCGGGGGCGCCGCGGCCTTGGAGGCCTACCGGCACGCGCCGACGCCCAACGTCATCGTGATCGAGTTCCTCGGCCTCAAGTCGCGGCCGCTCGAATGCCTCGACCAGCTCGCCGAGGTTTGCGACGAGGGCACCAAGGTGCTCGTGATCGGCCATGTCAACGACGTGCTGCTCTACCGGCAGTTCATCCAGCGCGGCGTGAGCGAGTATCTGATGGCTCCGGTCGAGCCGGTCGGCATGATCGCCGCGGTCTCGGATCTGTTCGCCGCTCCGGGCGCCAAGCCGGTCGGGCGCACCATCGCCGTCTACGGCGCGCGGGGTGGGGTCGGCAGTTCCACGATCGCTCATAACCTGGCCTGGACCGTGGCGCGCGAGCACGGCACCGCCACCGTCATCGCCGATCTCGACGTTCCCTTCGGCACGGCGGGGCTCAACTTCAATCAGGACCCGCCGCAGGGCATCGCCGAGGCGGTGTTCGCGCCCGAGCGCCTGGATGCCAACCTGCTCGACCGATTGTTGTCGAAATGCGCCGACAATCTCAGCCTGCTCTCGGCGCCGGCCACACTCGACCGCACGGTCGACCTGATCGAGCCGGCCTTCGACGCCCTCACCGATCTGCTGCGGGCAACCGTGCCCTGCATCGTCCTCGACGTGCCGCATCAATGGAGCGCCTGGAGCCGGCGCGTGCTGGTCAGCGCCGACGAGATCCTGATCGTCTCCGCCCCGGACCTGGCGGGGTTGCGCAACGTGAAGAACCTGCTCGCGCTGCTGCACCAGCAGCGTCCCAACGACGCGCGGGCCCGGGTCGTCCTCAACGGTGTCGGCATGCCCAAGCGGCCGGAGATCGCGGCCGCCGAATTCGCCAAGGCGCTCGACGTGCCGCTTCAGGCGATCATCCCCTTCGACCCGGCTCTGTTCGGGACCGCAGCCAATAACGGCCAGATGATCGCCGAAGTGCAGGCCGGCTCGAAGCCCGCGGAGATCTTCTCCGAACTCGCCGCGGCCGTGACCGGCCGGGCCGAGATCCGCCGTGCCAGGGCCAATCTTCTGGAACCGCTGCTCGCCCGGCTGACCCGCAAGAAGGCGTCCTGACGGTGGCCCGCGCTCTTTCCTCTCAAGACTGCTGAAGGCGCGGCGCCATGTTCGGTCGACGCTCCAACGCCGCAACGGCTCCCGCTCCGGTCCCCGCCTCGGCCGGGCCGACGACGGCTGCCCCGCCAATCCTCCAGCAGGAGACCGTGCGCGCCCGCCCCGAGCCGCCGCGCAGCCCGGTGCCTCAGGCGCCGTTGCCGAAGTCGGAGGACTATTTCCGCACGAAGAGCATGATCTTCGGCGCGCTGATCGAAGCGATCGATCTCGCCCAGCTCGCCCGGCTCGAAGGCGAGGCGGCGCGGGAGGAGATCCGCGACATCGTCTCGGAGATCATCGGCCTCAAGAACATCGTGCTGTCGATCGCCGAGCAGGAGGAGCTGCTCGACGACATCTGCAACGACGTGCTCGGCTACGGTCCGCTGGAGCCGCTGCTGGCCCGCGACGACATCGCCGACGTGATGGTGAACGGCGCCGACCGGACCTTCATCGAGGTCGCCGGCAAGATCCAGCTCACCTCCGTGCGCTTCCGCGACAACCAGCAGCTGATGAACATCTGCCAGCGGATCGTCAGCCAGGTCGGCCGGCGCGTGGACGAGTCCTCGCCGATCTGCGACGCGCGCCTGCCCGACGGATCCCGCGTCAACGTGATCGCGCCACCGCTCGCCATCGACGGGCCGGCGCTGACCATTCGTAAGTTCAAGAAGGACAAGCTCACCCTCGATCAGCTCGT
>JAGTAM010000298.1 GCA_023422485.1 Pseudomonadota bacterium
CGCCGCCGGCCTTCCACCAGCACCATCTCTCCTGCGACCCGCCGCTGCAGCACTTCGCCGACATCGTCCGCAACGCCCGCCGCTTCCGCGCCCGGCACGGGCTCTGGCCGATGGACGGCTGGCTCGACGCCTTCGCCCGGCTCGGCCTGATCGGCGACAGCCGCGAGCCCGATATCACCCTCCTGCGCGGCCCGAGCCCGGAGGAAATCGCCGCCGCCCGCGTGCCGCCGGATCGGCCGTTCTGAGCGGAGGGAAGGCGCCTCACCGGCCGCCGGAAGGGGGGATCGGCCGGTTCCGTCCCGCTCGCCGCGTCATTCCCGGTCGTCTCACCACGGCGCGCCCGACCGCGCCGATCGTTCCCACGGAAGGCGGTGCGTCAGGCCGCGCCGGGAACGATGAACGACAGGTGAGAGCGCTTCGGCCCGCGTGGGCCGATGCCGAACGGGCGGCCCCTGCGCAGGCCGGTCAGCCCGCGTCCCGGCACAGCGCCTCGATCGCGCCGGCCGTGCGCGTGAGCGCATCCGGTTCGGCGAGGCGACGCACGATCTCCGGATCGAGGCCGAGGCCCCGTGCCACGAGATGCGGCCACGCCGTCGGTTCCGGCCAGCCGCGATGGACCACCGCCGAACCGAGCCGCTCCAGCGCCTGCGCCTTGGCCTCCTGCTCGTCGTAGGCGCGCGGCTCGGGCAGGCACAGGAAGCGCTTGCCCAGGGCGGCCACCGCGGTGACGAGCCCGTCGCCCGCTCCCCCGACCACGAGGGAGGCGGGCGCGAGGTGCGGACGCACATCCGTGACCCAGCCGTGCAGGTTCAGGTTTTCCGGGGCCGTCCCCGTGCCGGTGACCGGCCCGAGCACGTGCCACGCGCGCTCCGGCACCGCCTGCGCGGCCTCGATCAGCGCCTCGAGCCTCCCGCCCTCGCCGCCGCGTCCGAACACCACGACGATGCGTCCGTCCTCCTCGGGCGCGAGCCGGGCGGGCGCGCCTCCGAGAAAGCCGCTGTAGAGCGTCTTCTCGCGCACCCAATCCGGCGCCTCGCCGCCGTCGAGCGCCTCGGGGAACGGAGCGAGCAGGCGCGAGGCGGCCCGGAAGGCTTCCAGATGCGGCCGGTCGGTGCGGGTGCCGGACAGGCGCACGACGAGGCTCGGCACCGACAGCAGCCGGGCGAGCAAGGCCACCTCCGCCGAGACGTCGACGACGATCAGCGCCGGGTCGTGTTCCGCCGCCCAGGCCGCGATTCGGCCCATCCGCGCACGGATGCCGGGATGGTTCAGCGGCACGTAGTGGAAGCATTCGGGGCGCTGGTCCGCGCCGTCCTGCCCGTCGAAGCTGCGATCCAAGCGGTCGTCGGGCAGGTCGAGCACGGGGCCGGGGGCGCCCGCGGTGTCGAGTCCGGCGAAGCTTCCCATCAGGGTGCAGGGGCGCCCCAGGGCGTCGAGCGCCCGCGCGAGCGCAATCGCCCGCTGAAGATGCCCGGCCCCCTGGTGGTGGACGTAGTAGCCGACCGGACGAGTCATGCGCGTTCCGAGAAAAGTGCGATGCGAGGCGGTGGCCGTCTCAACGGCACCCGCACCTCATGGCCAGCATCGTGCCGAACTCAAGCCGCCCGGTCTCGCCGAAGGACCGCGACGAGGGCGTCGAGCGCTGCCAGCGCCTCGTCGAGGCTGCATTCCGGGGCGGCGCCGTCCCGCGCCTCCAGGCGCGCATGGGCACGTTCCACGAAGGCGATGTCGTTGGGGCAGGCCGCCAGATCGATGGCGGCGAGATCTTCCGCATCGAGGCCGAGCGCGTGCAGGGCGGCGGGCGCGGCGCCCTCGCGATAGGCGCGGCGCAGAGCGGCCCGGCGCAGGATGATCCGTTCCCAATGGGCCGCCACCGGCAGACGGTAGGCTTCGCCCTCGCGCACGACGCGGGCACGGCGCAGCATCTCGGTCGCCATGCCGCCCTCGGCTCGGCCGGCGGTGCGGGCGGAGACGAGCACCGCCACGTTGGGGCAGTGGCGCAGGCGCCCGCCCGCCCGCTGCACGGCACCGACCAGGGCATTGTCCTCGCCACGGGGCAGGGCCGGCAGGCCGCCCACCGCGCGATAGAGCGCTGCGCGCAGCGCGAGGCTCCCGCCCGTATGGTCGCCGTGGCGCGGCGCGGGGTCATGGGGGGGCGGATCGAGCGCATCTTCGAGGGCGCGCACGCCCGACCAGTAGCGCTCGACCCGTGCGTGGAAGGCGGCGAGCGCGGCGTCGGCGGCCCCCTCGTCGTCGATCACCAGCCGGCCGCCGACAATCTCGGCTTTCTCGAGCGCGCGCAGGTTCGCCGCGACCCAGCCTTGGGCGAGCCGCGCGTCGGCATCGGTGGTGAGGAGCACGCCATCGGGCGCGCCCTCGCTCTCCAGCCACGCGGCGCCCTCGTCGAGGGCACGGCGGCGGGCGGTGCCGACATGGGCCTCGGCGGCGGGAAAGGTCGCCTCGATCAGGCGCAGCGCCAAGGTGGAGAGCGCGCCCGAATCGTCGAGCGTGCGCACCGCCTCGACCGTGCCGTCGGTGCAGTTGTTCACGACGATCACGACCCTCAAGGGCACCTCCGCCGAGAACCCGTCCTGCGCGGCGAGCGCCCGCAGCAGGCGCGGCAGGCGCTCGGCCTCATTGCGGGCCGGGATGCAGACGACGGCCGGGCCGGGGCACGCGGACATGGCGTTCAGGCTGCCGGGCGTTCGAACAGGGCGGTGCGGGTGCTGTTGGCCGGCGCGCCGGCCAGCACCTCGCGGTAGAGCTCCTCGTAGCCGTCGGTCATCACGTCGGCGTCGTACAGCGTCTCGGCCCGGCGGCGGCAGGCGCGGCGTTCGAAGGTGACGGCGCGCTGTATCGCGCGGGCGAGCGCCGCCACGTCGTCGGCCGGAGCAAGCGCGCCGGAGAGGCGGTCGACGATATCGGGAATCGCGCCGCGGCCGAAGGCGGCGACCGGCGTGCCGCAGGCCAACGCCTCGGCGACGACGAGGCCGAACGGCTCCTCCCAGCGCGGCGAGACGATGGCCGCCCGCGCGCCGCCAAGCTGGCGCGCCAGCTCGCGATGGGAGAGGTGGCCGACATAGGTGACGTCCTCCCCGAGCCGCGGGGCGATCCACTCGTCCCAGTAGCGCGGGTTCGGCTTCGGACCGGCGAAGCGCAGGCGCATGCCGGCCGCGCGGGCCGCGTCGATGGCCAGATGCGTGCCCTTCTCCGGCACGATCCGCCCGCTCCAGAACACGTAGGCAGCCGGGTCGGCGAACGGGCTGAAGGCGAAGGTCGAGAGGTCGATGCCGTTGCCGATGATGCGGGCATCCGGCACGAGCGGCTGCCATTCCTGCGCCAGCGACGGCGAGACGGCGGCGAAGATCATGCCGGGCTTGGCCGCGCGGACGCCCTCGGCTAGCGATTCGAAGGGCGGCGTGTGGAGTGCCGTCGTCATCGGCACGGGGAGTGAGTGGCTCGCGCGCAGGGGCAGATCGTGCAGACTGTTGTTGTGCACGATGTCGAAGCCGCCGCGGGCGACCGCCTCCATGATGCGCTCGTAGGCCGCGAGTTCGGCCCGCTCGATCCGCTCGCAGGCCACCGGATCGCCCAGGGCGTCCCCGGTCGGCGGACAGACGGGGTTGGGCACCAGGGCCGGATCCGAACCTTCGGAGGCGAACAGGGTCACCCTGTGGCCCCGCGCCCGCAGCGCTCCGGCCAAGTGATGCGTGTGCATCTCAAGGCCGCCCAGATAGGGCTGTCCGATCGGGAACTTGAGATGGGCGATGACGGCGATCTTCAAGGGCGTTGTCCGAAGTCGGCGTGGAGGACTTGAGGAACCAGTCCAATGGCTAGGCTTTCGCTCGCACCATCGCCCGTGCTCTAGGAACGCCCGATGAACGAACCCTTCAGGAAACGAAGAGGGGAAGGAATAAAAGTGACGCAGGCGGTCGACGCCCGGTCGTGACCGGCCGGCGCGGACGGCCGAACCGCCCCTCGCTCGATCGGGTCAGGCGGCGTCATCGACCTCAATCCTCACGATCGGGCCGGTTCGCGGCCGTCTCTTGCGGGCCGTTGCCAGGATTGGCTTTAGGTCGATGACGCGCGTTGCGGCGCTCTGTCGGAGCGGGCCGAAGATCAGGGGGAGCGAAAGCCGTTGGCCTCGCTGCCCCCAACGGGCCGGACGATGCGTGGGGAGGCTTCAGTCGAGATGGTTGCCGTAGCGCTGGACGTGGTCGGCGAGGCCCAGGCCGTGGTCGCGCACGAGGCGCTCGGCGCGCTCGGCGTCGCGGGCCTCCAGCGCCTCGATGATCTGCACATGCTCCTCGATCGACTTCGAGGCACGGTCGCCCTGGCGGAGCGCCGTGTTGCGGATGCCGCGCACGTGCATCAGCAGGTTGCTGGTCAGATCCTTGATCACCTCGCTGTGGCCGAGCGAGATGATCTTCTGGTGGAAGCGGATATTGGCTTCCGAGTATTCGCCGAGGTGCTCGTAGGGCTTGCCGTCGAAGAACTCGGGGAAGGAACGGCGCAGGCAGGCCAGATCCTCGTCCGAAGCCGCGGTGCAGGCGAGCCGGGCCGCCATGCTCTCCAGCGCCGCCCAGGCCTGGATCATGCCGACGATCTCGCGCTTCGTCTTCTTGACGACGAACACGCCGCGCCGGGGCTCGTTGCGCACGAACCCTTCCTGCTCCAGCACCGTCAGCGCCTCGCGAATCGGCGTGCGACTCACGCCGAGCGTCTGCGAAAGGCCGCGCTCGTCCAGCCGCACATCTCCGGAGTGCCCGTAGATGTCCATGTTGGTGATGGCGGATTTCAGCGCCTCGTAGGCGAGCGTTCTCAGGCTCGTCGCCGGGACAATCGGCTTGATCGAAAGATTTTCCATCGCTTCGGATCGACCTTGATGCCGATGGGGATGCGGGTCCGGAGATGGGGCATCGAGCCGTTCGAGCATGGCGCCTCGCCTCGGGGAAGACAAGCCGACCGCACCTATGCGCCCAGCTTATGCCTCCGGATTCTGCTTGCGAGACCGTGCGGATCGGGATCCAGCGACTCGCAAACGTTGACGTCTGGCATCTGGTATGCCAGAAAGAAACCTTGAAGTCGAGAGCTTCGGCATTCGCTGCGTGCAGAGCAGCCTTCCCTAGGAAGGGTCTGGTGTGCACAGTGTTCTAGACCGGCCCGGCTTCTCGACAATGCGCTCTGGCCGACGCCATCGGCCGAAGGGGCGCGGACCAATAGGCCATTCTCCTGGGGAGGAGACCTGCGATGGGCAAGGCGCTCGAAGGCGTTCGGATCCTCGACTTCACCCACGTCCAGTCGGGGCCGACCTGCACACAACTGCTCGCTTGGTTCGGAGCTGATGTGATCAAGGTCGAGCGGCCGGGCGCGGGCGACGCCACGCGCCAGCAATTGCAGGACCTTCCCGGTGTGGACAGCCTCTATTTCACGATGCTGAACCACAACAAGCGCTCGATCACGCTCGACGCCAAAAATCCCAAGGGCAACGCAATCCTCTGGCGTCTGATCGCCGAGTGCGACGTGCTGGTCGAGAACTTCGCCCCCGGCGCGCTCGACCGCATGGGGCTGACCTGGGAGAAGCTGCAGGCAGCCAATCCGGGCTTGATCCTGGCCTCGGTGAAGGGTTTCGGTCCCGGCCGCTACCAGGATTGCAAGGTTTACGAGAACGTCGCCCAATGTGTCGGGGGCGCAGCCTCCACCACCGGCTGGCGCGACGGCGTTCCGATGGTCTCTGGCGCGCAGATCGGCGATTCCGGCACCGGCCTCCACCTCGCGCTCGGCATCGTGACGGCGCTCTACCAGCGCACCCAGACGGGGCAGGGCCAGCGGGTCGACTGCGCGATGCAGGACGGGGTGCTCAACCTCTGCCGGGTGAAGCTGCGCGACCAGCAGCGCCTCGGCCACGGCCCGCTGATGGAATACAGCCAGTACGGCGAGGGCGTCCCGTTCGGCGAGGCGGTGCCGCGGGCCGGCAACGATTCCGGCGGCGGCCAGCCCGGCCGTATCCTGAAGTGCAAGGGCTGGGAGCAGGATCCCAACGCCTACATCTACTTCATCACGCAAGGGGCGGTCTGGGGCTCGATCTGCGACATCATCGGCGAGCCCGGCTGGAAGGATGATCCGGCCTACGCCACGCCGAAGGCGAGGCTGCCGCATCTCAACGAGATCTTCACGCGCATCGAAGCCTGGACGATGAAGCACGACAAGTTCGAGGCGATGGAGATCCTCAACGCCTACGAGATTCCCTGCGGGCCGATCCTGTCGATGAAGGAGATCGCCGAGGATCCGATGCTGCGGGCGAACGGGACGGTGGTCGAGGTCGAGCACCCGACGCGCGGCGCCTACCTGACGGTGGGTAATCCGATCAAGCTGTCGGCGAGCCCGACCGAAGTCACCCGTGCGCCGCTCCTCGGCGAGCATACGGACGAGATCCTGCGCGAGGTGTTGGGCTGCACGGAAGCCGAGATCGGCGACATCCTCGGCTCGGGCGCCGTCGGCGGTGTCCACCGCATCGCCGCCGAATAGCGTGAGGCCTTGTTTCGCCGCGCGCCTCGCGGGCGGAACTTGATTTCCGTCCTGTTGGTATGCCAGATACCAGCATGACGGGTCTGATCGGAAGTAGAGGACGCTAGCTCTCTCCGAGTCGGCATCCGGAGGATGCGGTGATGACCGAAAACGCTCTGGATGACGCCCTGGCCGATCTCGTCGAGGCGTTCGGTCACGTTTCCGAGGCCGAGCTGCAAGCCTTCCTCGACGTGACACCGCGCTTGGATGCAGGCCTCGCTGCGACGGAGGGTGGTTCGGGCGTGTTCCCTTTGCCGCCCGCTCTGCGAGCCGTGCCCGACCTGATTGGATCAGGCCGGCAGCTCTAGGCCCTTGTTGTGTCGCGCTCTCTTTCGACGAACCCGCATCCACTTCGTCGGAAAGCGTTCTAGCGTCGCTCCGTGTGAGTCTTCAGCGCGATTCAAGCCGCGCCGGCGTAGCGGCCAGCGGTCTTCCGCGCCCTGGCATCGCGGGCGGACTGATGGTCCGGATTTGCATCGGAGACGGTCAGGCGGTCGGCCAGCTTGACGACGAGCAGCGCCTGCAGAGCACCGAAGAACAGGAGCGCGGCGAGCCAAGTGGCGAGCATGATGGTCTCCGACGATGCACGCTTACAGTGGGCTATGGTGCGGTGCACATGAAATAGCTCCACTATTTGGAATATGAAGTACAAAATACCAGATTCGGGCAGATGTCACGCGCCCGTGAACACCGCCGTGTGATCTGGTCCGGTGACAGTTCCAGGCAGCCCCCCGGAACGGAGATCGCCTGACAAGCCTTCCAGAATATCGCGACAGGCCGTGCGCGGCGGTCAGCGGGTCGTTTGAACGACTTCGCGACCCCAGGCACCGAGCGTCGATGTCTCGGATGGGGAAAGTCTCTCGTCGAGCGGCGGAACATCATCGGTTCGCTCCCGCAGGCCCGCCACCGAGAGAGCGTGCGCGGTCCCGGCCTCGCTGAGTGCGGCCGCCAGACCCGCCCGGTCGAGACCGACAAGCCGACCCTGCTCGAAACGCGCGAAGACCCGGCCCGTCTCGCGGTCGGCGAAGTGCACGACGGCAAGCCGCCGCAAAACCTCCCGCAGGAAGCCTGCATCCGCCTCCGGCGCTTTGTCGGCGCCGCGATAGACATCGGCCGCGCTGCGGGCGCCGATGTCGATCCGCCGATAGCGCTCGATCGCCAGCAGGGCTCTCGCGTCGAGGATCGTCATCGTGTCGTTCGTGCCGAAGGCGATGGTGAGCGGACGGGCGCCCTTGGGCACGCTGTTGTCGAGAAACTCGAAGAAGACCGGCCGGTCGCGGCGCAGGACCCAGTTGAAGAACAGCCGCGGCATGCCGGTATAGGCCTCGACATTATGCGCGAGCAGATCCTCCACCGCCTTGTAGCGCCCGAACTCCTCGCCCCGCTTCCAGGCCCGCTCCACGGTTTCCTCGGGCGGCGTGACCATGAACTGCAGGAAGACCCGGTGGCCGAACCGGGTCAGGAGCTGGCCGGCGCCGTCGCTGCCGGCCTCCGTCGAGAAGCTGTCGAAGCGGAAGCGGTCGATCAGCAGGTGCGAGAGGCGGCCATCGGCGGCCTTGCGGGTGATGTAACGGTCGAGCTTGGCATCGACGATCTCGACCTCGTGGCCGGTCAGCGGCCCGGCATAGCGGCGGGCGGCGCCGAGGCTGTCGTAGTCGAGCAGGAACTTGCGCCAGACGTCGGGGGTGATGACGGCGAAATCCTGCCAGGAGGCGCCGATCCGCTCGGCGAGACCGCGCTGGTAGGGCCGGATCGTGCTCTTGCCCGAGGCCGAGGCGCCCTTGACGGTCATCACCACCGGCTGCGCCTGGGGCTCCGGGCGATGGTAGCCCTCGGCCTCGGCGACGGCCTCGATCCACGGCGCGATCAGCGCGCCGATCCGGTCGCTGCCGCAGCGGTTGGTGACGAGGATCCCGGCGAGCCGGCGCAGCAGCGCCCGGTCACGGATCAGCATTCCCTGGCGAGCGATGACGTGGCCGAACACCGTGCGGAGCGCCTCGCGGACGTTGCTCTCCAGAGTGTCGGCTTCGTCGGCGGCGCACCGCGCGTCGAGGCGGGCGAGGAGACTGGCTTGGACGTCGCCGGCAGGTGGGGCAGTTCGGGAGAAGGGGCGTTCGCGCGCACCGAGGCGGGCAAGCCACCGCCCCCAGACGGACGCCGGCTCGGGCACAGGCGCGGGCGGCTCGTCGAGCAGGGCCGACAGCTCGCGGTCCAGGATCGCGCCGGCCTCGGCGCGGACAGCCTCATATGTCGCCGCGACCGCGTCGAGGCGCTGCGCCACGCCCTCTCGCAGGAGGGTGGTGACGATGCGCCGGAAGTTCAGCCCGAGATCGGCATAGACCTCGCCGACCGGGACCGAGATGTCGGCCATCACCCGGATCAGCACTTCGTGAACGGCGAGGCGCTCGGGTCGGAAGGGAGCGATCTGGGTCGTGGGCAGGCCGCTCAGGTCGGAGAGTTCGAGGATTTCGGGATAGCTCAGCGAAACGTTTTCGGGGCGGAACAGCGTGGCGAACGGACGCATCGCCCGCGGCAAGCCGGGTTCGAGCCCCGGATTCCAGGCGTGGAAGGCCGACGCATCCGCGGCCGCCGCCGTGGAGCCGATCTCCGTGAGGGTCGGCGCGGCTTCGTTCATCGCGCCGGCCCTCCCTGCTGCAGTCAGCCCGTGCCGATCAGGCGGCGGAGGCGTTCTCGATCGCCTCGAACCGGATCTGGTAGGCCTCGCCCCAGAGGGTCGTCGCCCGCTCGTGCCAGGCGGCATCGAAGAACAGCTTGGCGCAGAACGAGCTGCGCCAGATGCACACGGCGATGATGCGCTCGTCGAGAACGCGGATGTGGCGGCTCTCCAGCCCGCCGGCGATGCCGAGGCGCGGCAGCATGTCGACGCTCGACGCGCCGAACTCGTTCTCGCCCGGAAAGACGATCGGACACTCAACGACGGTCAGATGTTTCATCGGGGTTTCCATGGCGGGCGCCTTTTCTCGGAGATGTTGTCTGACCGGTTCCGGTTCATTCTCGCACAACGTCCGATGCCTTGTGTCCGCTCCGTCGGATGCGGTCCACGGTCTCGACGCGTCGTACGCGGCGACCATCGCGCGCAAACGGGGCCGTGCGCCTTCACGTATGCGATGATGCCTGCGGGTTCGCCGCGGCCCGCGCCTGGCCGATATCGTTGCCGATGTCTTTGTCGATGTCCTGGCCGGCGCAATCCCAGATACTCAGGATCGCGCTGATGCGGCAGGATTCCATCAGGGCGATGTGATCGACCCTGCGCTCGCAGAAGGTCTTCAGGCGCTCTTGCGCCGAGGCCCCGATATCGACGGCAGGAAAATCGGGGTCGGTGATGAGCCAGACGCTGCGGTTGTAGATCTCGGGACCCTCGGCCGCCACCGCGCGGAAGATGTCGCGCTGGGTGAGAAGACCCGTCACCGTCCCGTCGGACTCACCTTCGACGACGACGAGGGCGCCCGTTCCGGGCTGGGCCAGGAGCTGCGCCGCCTCGGCCACCGAGCGGTCTCTGTGAATGGTGCGGACGCCCGCGGCATCCGGCTCACGGCGCATCGTTCCAAACACTGCGCTCCTCCATCGGCATGCCTCTCGACCGGGGCCGCCTTGGTCTGCAGGCTGGTATACAGCATACCTATTGTCAATCCAGCATTTTGAATTATGGTGCCGCCGCGTCCGGGTCGGCTGGCAAGATCGAGCCACCGAACCTTGAACCCATGAGGCCGCGCGACAAGCTCGGCAGCACGCTTCTCGTTGAACCGGGGCCGGTAGAGCCCCGGCCCTCGACGCGCACGAACATCGTCCAGGATCCGGCAGAGCCCGTTGGCGGAGGTGTCACCCGAAACATTTCGGAGTTCCATGAAAATCATTGCGGCGCCGATTGGTTGTCCGCGTCTCGACCTGTTTCGATAAATAATATCGCCGTTTCATAAATATATTTCTGAACTCAAGCTGACCAAAAAGCTCGGAAAATCGAGCGTACACTGGAGATACGTCCATGACCGATCTATCCACGACAGGCGCTTCAGCGCCTACGAACCGCTGGCTGCAATTGCTGTTCGGCATTGTCTGCATGTGCATGATCGCCAACATGCAGTACGGGTGGACATTCTTCGTCAACCCGATCCAAGAGCGGCACGGCTGG
>JAGTAM010000310.1 GCA_023422485.1 Pseudomonadota bacterium
AAGGCCGCGTCGCGGGCCAGCGCGATACGCTGGCCGGGCGGCGGCAGGGCGACGGCGGCGCTGCCCGCTGCTGGCGCGAAGGGCGCGGCGATTTCGACTATCCGATCGAGATCAAGGGCGGCCTCAACCGCGTCGGCCAGCCTGTCGATATGGGCGTCGAGACCCTTATGCTCCTCGGCCTGGACCAGGCCGAGATGGCGCTCGGGAAGGGTGAGCTTCTCATCGCGCGGGATGGCGCCGACCACTGGCAGGCCGATTGCCTCCACCGCTTCGCCGGCAAGCCGGGCGTGGCGCTCGCTGCCGACCTTGTTGAGCACGACGCCAGCGATGCGGACCGCGGGATCGTATACGGCGAAGCCTTTCGCCACCGCGGCGGCGGTCTGCGACTGGCCGGACACGTCGAGCACTAGCAGCACCGGCAGGCCGAAGGAACGGGCGAGATCGGCCGCCGCGCCGGAGCGGCCGGATTGTGAGGGGATGCCGTCGAAGAGGCCCATGGCGCTTTCGACGATGACAATGTCGGCCGCCGCCGTCTTACTCGCCAGCGTGGCGATCAATTCCGGCGGCATGGCCCAACTGTCGAGGTTGAGACCAGGCCGGCCGGTGGCGGCGGCATGGAATCCGGGATCGATATAGTCGGGACCGGACTTGGCGCCGCGCACATCCAGCCCCCGCCGCGCCAGCGCACGCATCAGCCCGATGGTCACGCTGGTCTTGCCGGAGCCCGAGCGCGGGGCGCCGATGATGAGCGCGCGCGCCGTCATCCAGCCCAACCTTTCAGCTTCTCGCGCATTGCGACGATCTGGCCGATGACGATGAGCGCCGGCGCCTCGATTCCCTCGCGCTCCGCCTCGTTCGACAAGGTCGCGAGCGTCGCCACCACGATGCGCTGGCGGCCGGTTGTGGCCGAGGCGATCACGGCCGCAGGCGTGTCGGCCGGAAGTCCTCCCTGCGCCAGCGCGGCGGCGATCTGCCCCAGGTTCTTGAGGCCCATATAGATGACGATCGGCTGCCCGGCGCGCGCGATCGCCGCCCAATCGAGGTCCTCGTCGGTGCCCACGGCATGCCCGGTCGCCAGCGTGACGGCGCGGTTGATGCCGCGCATGGTGGCCGGAATGCCGGCTTCGGCAAGCGCGCCGAGCGCCGAGGTCATGCCAGGCAGAACGCGGAATGGGATGCCGGCCTCAGCCAGCGCCAGCGCTTCCTCGCCGCCGCGGCCGAAGATGAACGGGTCGCCTCCCTTCAGCCGCAATACCCTGCGGCCGGAGCGGGCGAGTTCGATGAGCCTGGCGGTGATATCTTCCTGCGTAGGCGAAGGCTGGCCGCCGCGCTTTCCCGCATAGACAAGCTCGGCCTGGTCGGCCAATGCGAGGATGCGGCGATCGACCAGTGCGTCGTAAACGACCACCTCCGCCTGCGGCAGGGCGGCGGCCACGGCAAGCGTCAGCATGCCCGGATCGCCCGGCCCGGCGCCGGCGAGCCAGACATGGCCCGGCTCGAGTGCCGGACCATGCCGCAACAGGTTCGCGATCTTGTCCGCCGCGTTCATGCGGATACCTTTCCGGCGTGACGGGCGAATTGCGCCCCATTATAGATCGCCGCATGGACAATGAAGACAGGCCGCTGCGCCGCGGCTGGACTACCGGCACCTGTGCTGCCGCCGCCGCCAAAGCCGCCTGCGTGGCGCTGACGGCCGGCGAGTTTCCCGATCCGGTCGAGGTGACGCTGCCGGGCGGGACGCGGCCAGCCTTCGCACTGGCGCAATGGGAGATCGGAGACGGCGCGGCGACGGCCGGCATCGTGAAGGACGCGGGCGACGACCCGGACGTTACCCACGGCGCACTGATCCTCTCTACCGTGCGGCGCGGGCCGGCGGGCAGCGGGATCACCTTCAAGGCCGGTCCGGGCGTGGGTACGGCGACCCGGCCGGGCCTGCCTATCGCCGTCGGCGAACCGGCGATCAACCCCGTGCCGCGCAGGATGATCGAGCAGGCGATCAGCGAGGTGGCAGGGGCGGACGCGGACTTCGAGGTCGAGGTATCGGTGCCGGGCGGCGAAGAGCTGGCCACCCGCACGATGAATCCGCGTCTCGGCATTGTCGGCGGCATCTCGATCCTGGGCACGACTGGGATCGTGATCCCCTATTCCTGCTCGGCATGGATACACTCCATCCATCGCGGCATCGACGTGGCCCGCGCGATGGGACTGGATCATGTCATCGGCGCCACCGGCTCGGCCTCGGAAACCGCCGCCCAGAAGCTGCACGGCGCGCCGGAAGTGGCGCTTGTCGACATGGGCGATTTTGTCGGCGGCATGCTGAAGTACATCCGCGCGCATCCGGTGGCGAAGGTCACGATCGCGGGCGGAGTCGCCAAGATAACCAAGCTCGCGCAGGGGATGCTCGACCTCCATTCCAAGCGCGGTGCGCCGGACCTGACCGCGCTTGCCGACATCGCCATTGCCGCCGGCGCGCAAGCGACGCTGCCGGAACGGATCGGCAGCGCCAACACTATCGCGGAGGCCTTCCAACTCGCGGAAGCTGAAGGCGTTGCGCTGGGGGATCATGTCGCCCGCGCGGCTTGGGGAACGGCGGCCGGGGTGCTCGTGAGTCCGGAAATCGCGCTCGAAATCCTCGTCTTCGACCGCGATGGCCGACTGGTGGGACGCTCGCCTTTTGCGCCGGCTCATAGCGAATCGCGCCCCCTGAAACGGCGCTGATAGGAGGCGTCGTAGAGCGCGCTTTCGCGGAAATCTTCCGCCGCAAGGGCCCGGCCGACGAGAATCAGCGCGGTGCGCTCCACAGGCTCGGCCGCAAGCTTCCGCTCGATATCGGCCAGCGTGCCGCGGATGATCCGCTCGTCCGGCCATGAGGCGCGCACGACGATCGCGACCGGGCAATCGCCCCCGTAGAGCGGTGTGAGTTCGGCCACGAGGCGGTCGAGCGCGTGGATGGCGAGATGGATGGCCAGCGTTGCGCCGGTCGCGCCGAACGCGGCAAGCGTCTCGCCTTCCGGCATTCTCGAGGCGCGGCCGGAAACACGGGTGAGCACGAGGCTCTGTGCGACCTCCGGAATCGTCAGCTCGCGCCCGAGCGTGGCGGCGGCCGCCGCGAAGGAGGGCACACCCGGCGTCAACGTGTAGGGAATGCCGCGCGTTTCGAGCCTGCGTATCTGCTCGGCCACGGCGCTCCAGACGGAAAGGTCGCCGGAATGCAGCCGCGCCACGTCCAGGCCACCCTCATGGGCGGCGGCATACTCCGCTTCGATCTCATCGAGCGACATAGGCGCGGTGTCGACCAGCTTCGCGCCGGGCGGGCAGTATTGCAGCAGTTCCGGCGGCACGATCGAGCCTGCAAAAAGACATACGGGGCAACGTGCCAGCAGGTCGCGTCCGCGTACGGTGATGAGATCGGCAGCGCCGGGACCGGCGCCGATAAAATGCACGGTCATATGCCACCCGCCGTCCGCGCCAGCGCGCAGGTGACGGGGCCGAGCGCAATGCGAGGTCCCAAGAGCGTCGAGTCTTGGCCGGCAGCGGCAAGAGCGGATGTCTCCGACAGGCTGGGCACGCCCGCGACGGCGAGACTGTTGCCTGAGTGGGTCAATGTGCGTTCGGCCACGGCGGCCAAGGCTGTGTCGCCCAGTATTTCCAGGGAGAGACCAAGCCCGAGGGCGGCTTCCGCGAAGGCGGGCTCTGAGGCCCTCTTCTGACCAGTGGCCAGCAGACCGATATTCCCGATCGGGATGTCGTGTTGACGAGCGGCAGCGCGGACGGCCGCCAGCACCTCGTCCACGGTCACATCCTTCCTGCTGCCCAGCCCCGCGACGATCATGGCTTCACCCATGTCCATTGGGTCACTGGCATGGCCGCGCGCCAGCCCGTCATCGAGCCGACCGGGGCGGTCCGAGAGACGGCGATGCGGATCAGGTCGCCACCCAGGTCGGCATGCCGGGCAAGCAGCAGCGTCTCCATCTCCAGCGTCACCGCGTTAGCGACAAGGCGGCCGCGCGGCGGCAACGCCTCGATCGCCTTCTCTAGTACGCCGGGGTCGGAGCCTCCGCCGCCGATGAAAATTGCGTGCGGTGTTTCCAGTCCGGCCAGCACCGCAGGCGCGGCGCCCTCGACAAGCTCCAGGCCCGGCACGCCGAGCGCTTCGGCGTTGCGGCGGATGCGGGCGGCGCGCTCGGGATCCGCCTCGATCGCGATGGCGCGCATGGAAGGGTCTGCCAGCATCCATTCGATCGCGACGGACCCTGCGCCCGCGCCGATGTCCCACAGCAGCTTGCCGCGCCGGGGGGCGAGCGAGGAGAGCGTCATGGCGCGGACCTCGCGTTTGGTGATCTGCCCATCATGCTCGAAGAAATCGTCCGGCAGGCCGGGTGTCAGCGGCAGGATTGTCGCTTCAGGAGTTGATTCAATCTCGATGGCCAGGAGATTGAGCGGATTGACATTTTGCAGATCGAAAGCGTCAGCGCGGACGGAGCGTATTATCTCGCGCGGCCCGCCCACCGCCTCCAGCACGATGAGTCGCGACGGCCCGAAGCCGAGGCGCGTCAGCAGCGCGGCGACAGCCGCGGGACCCTCGGCGTTGGAAGTGAGGCACATCAGTTTCCGGCCCGGATGCAGGTAAGGACGAATGAGGGAAGTTGCCTTGCCGTGCAGCGAGATCGTATCGGCGTCCTGAACCGCCCAGCCAAGCCGCGCCGCGGCGAGGCTGAGGGCGGACGGGGCGGGGATCACGCGCATCTCGTCCGCCGGAACCAGCCGCGCCAGCGTGGCGCCGACGCCGTGCAGGAAGGGGTCGCCGGAGGCGAGCACGCATACCTGTCGGCCGGCAAGTGCGGCAACCGGCTCGACGCCGAAGGGCGAGGGCCATGGCCGCGCCTCGCCGCGGATCAGCGATGCCGCAAGTTCGAGATGCCGTCTGCCGCCGAAGACGATCTCCGCCCCGGCGACCAGCCGCTTCGCCTCTTCGCCGAGACCCGGGACACCATCCTCGCCGATGCCGACGATTGACAGCCACGGGCTTGCGGGCATGGGCGCGGCGTGCAACTCAGCGGCCATGACGACCCACCATGTGCTTATCCTGGGCGGCACGACCGAGGCGCGCGAACTCGCTGGCCGGCTGGCGGAGCATGACGACTTGAAACTCACGCTTTCGCTCGCGGGGCGCACGCGCGCGCCGGCGCCGCAGCCCGTCCCGACGCGCACCGGCGGATTCGGCGGTGCCGAGGGCCTGGCGCGCTGGCTGGAGGCAGAGCGGGTCGCGCTGCTGATCGACGCCACTCATCCCTATGCGGCGCGGATATCGCACAATGCGGCCGACGCCGCCGCCAGAGCCGGCGTGGCGATCCTTGCCCTGCGCCGGCCGCCCTGGCAGCGCATCGAGGGCGACCGCTGGCAGGAGGTGGCGAATATCGACGACGCGGCCGCCGCATTGGGGAGTGCGCCGCGTCGCGTCTTCCTGACGCTGGGCCGGCAGGAGGTGGGCCCGTTCGAGGCCGCGCCGCAGCACCACTATCTCATCCGCAGCGTCGACCCGATCGAGCCGCCGCTCGGCGTGCCGGATGCGACCTATCTCACGTCGCGCGGGCCGTTCGCCGAGGCCGACGAGCGCGCCTTGCTGGAGCAGCACCGGATCGACGCGATCGTCGCCAAGAACAGCGGCGGGACTGCGACCTATGGCAAGATCGCCGCGGCGCGCGAACTTGGGATCCCGGTGATCCTGGTACAGCGCCCGGAACTGCCGGACGTGCCCGCCGCCGCAACGGTCGATGAGGCAGTGGCGATGACCGCTCATGCGCTTTCCCTCGAAAAGCGCGGCGAATAGACCAGCGGCGGCAGGCCGTGCCGCTCGACGAGCCGGGTCTCGGGCGAACCTATGATCACGCAGGTCGCCATGTCGGCGCGCGCGGGATCGGCCTTTGAGAGTGGCACGGTCTCGATGCGCTCGTCCGGCCGGCCGGCGGCGCGGCCGAAAATGACGGGGACGGAAGCGGGCAGAATGCCGGCAAACAGTTCGAAGGCGCGGCCGAGCTGCCAGGGGCGGGCTTTCGAGATGGGGTTGTAGAGGGCGATGACGAAACCGGCCCCGGCCGCCGCCGCCAGCCGCTTCTCGACCAGCGACCAGGGCTTCAGATTGTCGGAAAGCGAGATGGCGCAGAAATCGTGCCCCAGGGGGGCGCCTGCGCGCGCCGCCACGGCAAGCATGGCGGTGACGCCCGGCAGCACGTTCACGTCGAGCTTCCGCCATTCCGGTGGACCCTGCTCGATCGCCTCGCAGACAGCGGCTGCCATGGCGAAGACGCCTGGGTCTCCGCCCGAGACCATGCAGACACGAGCGCCCGCGGAGGCGCGTTCCAGAGCGAGGCGCGCGCGCGCGAGTTCCTCGCGGTTGTCGGAGGCGTGACGCCTTTGGTCGGGCCGCAGCGAAAGCCGGTCGAGATAAGGGCCGTATCCGAAAAACTCATCGGCCGACGCGGCCGCGGCTTGCGCCTCGGGCGTCATCTGCTCCGGGGTTCCGGGGCCGGTGCCGATCACTGTCAGGCGGCCGCTCATGCCGCCTCGCTCTGCGCCTTCGCGTCGGGGCGCGACCGCCAGCCGGGCACCAGCACGAGGGAGAAATAGGGGGCGCGGTCGTCCGCCTTGTCGGCCAGCCGCAGCGCCAGGGCGTTCTCCATCGT